>JAHIOQ010000089.1 GCA_018895275.1 Candidatus Omnitrophota bacterium | reverse complement strand
GAAGGCGGATTTTTATAGAATGGTTAAAAGTCACAGGATGCGAGTAGAGAAAAATTTCTCACTATTCGCTACTTTAAAAAATAGGAGGAACAATTATGAACGTACCGGAAGGGCTTCTTTTTACGAAAGAGCACGAATGGGTTAAGATAGAAGGTAAACGCGCGACAATCGGCATCAGCGATTACGCGCAGTCGTCATTAGGTGATATCACCTTTGTGGAGCTTCCGCAAAAGGGTTCGGCCTGCGCGCAGTTTAAGCAGGTTGCCACGGTTGAATCGGTAAAGGCCGCTTCCGATGTCTATGCCCCGGTTTCCGGCAAGGTGCTGGAGGTGAACGCGGATATCTCTGCCAGGCCGGAGCTGATTAATCAATCACCGTACGATAAAGGCTGGTTCGCGGTTATCGAGATGTCTTCCGATAAGGAAAAAGGGGCGCTGATGAATTCCAGCGCTTATAAGGAATATTTAAAGGAGCATGTCCAATGAATTATGTTCCACATACAAAAGAGCAGCGGGAGGCAATGCTCAAGGCTATCGGCGTATCCGGGATTGATGACCTTTTCAAGGATATCGCGCCTGCGATGCGGGCAAGGTCTTTTGATATCCCGCAGGGGAAATCGGAGTTTGAGGTGATAGAGCATTTTAAGAAGCTGGCCTTGAAAAATGCGACAAACCTCATCAGTTTTCTCGGCGGAGGATTTTATGACCATTATATCCCGGCGGCGGTTGATGCCCTGGCCGCGCGGCCGGAATTTTATACCGCGTATACGCCGTACCAGCCGGAATGTTCCCAGGGGTGGCTGCAGGCGATTTTTGAATACCAGACCGCTTTGTGCGAGTTGACGCGGCTTGATGCCGCCAACGCCTCCTTATACGACGGCGGTACAGCGCTTTATGAAGCGGTGATGATGGCCGTGCGGATTACCGGACGGCGCAAGATTATCGTGGACAGCGGGGTGAACCTTGTGTACCGGAGCATGCTTTATTCGTATACGTCGAACCTGGCCATTGAATTCATCGAAACCCCGGTTGTGCACGGGCAGAGTTCCCGGGAAGAGATTTACAAATACCTGGATGATAATACTGCTGCGGTAGTCCTGCAAAACCCCAATTTTTTTGGGACGGTCGACGACCATACGGATATCGCGGAAAAGGCGCACGCGCACGGCGCGCTGGTGGTGCAATCCGTGTATCCGGTGGCCCTGGGCATTTTAAAAACTCCCGGGGAGATGAGCGTGGATATTGCCACCGGTGAAGGCCAGAGCCTGGGTATCCCGCTTTCCTTCGGCGGACCGTACCTCGGATTTATGGCCGTGAAAAAAGAATATGTGCGTAAGATACCCGGCCGTGTAGTCGGTGAAACCGTGGACCAGGACGGAAAGCGCGGGTTTGTGCTTACCCTGCAGGCACGCGAACAGCATATCCGCCGGGAAAAGGCAACGTCCAATATCTGCAGTAATGAGGCGTTGTGCGCCTTGCGCGCGGTGATTTATCTGTCTTTAATCGGCAAAGAAGGGTTAAGAGAACTGGCGGAGGTTAATTACCGCAACAGCGAATTTGCCAAGGGCGTCTTTGAGAAGATCCCGGGGGTTCAGGTAAAACGCAGTTCTCCTACGTTTAACGAGTTTACCGTGCTTCTGCCGCAAAACGCCAATGAAGTCGTAAACCGGATGATTGATAAAGGGTTTGCCTGCGGGTTTCCGCTGGGAAGGTTTTATAAAGGCATGGACAATTATCTACTTGTCAGCGTAACGGAAAAAAGGACAAAAGAAGAGATTGTCAAATTTGCAGAAAGTTTAGAGGCGGTTTTATGCGATTAATATTCGAAAAGACGGTGAACGGCCGCAGGGGATTGAAGATTCCGGAATGTAATGTGTGTCCGGGGCTGGAGTTCCCGAAGCAATACCGCCGGAAAACCGCAGCGCGCTTGCCGGAGGTTTCGGAATTAGACGTAGTACGGCATTATACCAATTTATCCCGGATGAATTTTTCCGTGGATACGAATTTTTACCCGCTCGGTTCGTGTACGATGAAATATAATCCGAAATTTACGGAAAAGATCGCGCAGATGGAAGGGTTTACCGCCTTGCATCCGCTTATCCCGCAGCTTTTAGGCGGCGGCATGCTCGCGCAGGGCTCGCTGGAGGTTGTTTATCGCAGTGAACGGTTGTTATCGGAGATTACCGGTATGCACGCGTTTACGATGCAGCCGCTTGCCGGCGCGCACGGAGAGCTTACCGGTGTTATGCTTATGGCCGCTTATCATAAACATCAGGGAGAGAAACGCAAATATATTATCGTGCCGGATTCTTCACACGGCACTAATCCGGCGAGCGCGGCGATTGCCGGGTTTGAGGTGATTGTTGTCCCTACGGATAAGAACGGGTGCATGGATTTTGCCGCATATAAACAGAAATTAAATAAAGATGTGGCCGGCGTTATGCTTACCTGCCCGAATACCCTGGGGCTTTTTAATCCGCAGATAAAAGACATTTGCGCCGCGGCGCATGCGGTGGGCGCGCTGGTTTATTATGACGGAGCGAATCTCAACGCGATTCTCGGCAAATGCCGTCCCGGAGATTTGGGATTTGATATCGTGCATCTGAACCTGCACAAGACGTTCGCTACGCCGCACGGCGGCGGCGGTCCCGGTGCCGGACCGGTAGGCGTGTCTAAAAGGCTCGAGGAATTTCTGCCGATTTCACGGATAATCAAACGCTCCGACGGAACATTTGCCTTAAGCTATAATAAACCGAAATCCATTGGATATATCGCGCCGTTTTACGGAAATTTCAGCGTTATCCTGAAAAGCTACGCCTACATCATGCTTTTGGGCGGGGAAGGGCTGGTTGAGGTTTCGGAAAATGCGGTGCTTAACGCGAATTATTGCCGCGTACTGCTTAAAAAATATTTTACGGTGCCTTATGACCGTATTTGTATGCATGAATTTGTTCTATCCGCGGATCAGCAAAAGGAACACGGCGTAAGCGCGCTGGATATCGCGAAGTATCTTATCAGCCGGGGCATGCATCCGCCGACGATATATTTTCCGTTGATCGTTAAAGAAGCGATGATGATTGAGCCGACGGAGACCGAATCAAAAGAGACCCTTGATGAATTTGTGCAGATAATGATCGAGATTTCCCGTTTGGCAAAAGAAAACCCGGAAGAACTGAAGCGGGCTCCCGAAAACATGCCCGTAAAAAGGCTGGATGAAACCAAAGCGGCGCGAGAGCTTGTATTGCGCTGGAATACTTAATATATGCAGGAATGGCGACTTATCTTTTCTAAACACGCTCATCCTTATGAGAATATGGCTGTAGACGAAGCCATTCTCACCGCTTATGACTGCCGTATTACCTCTTTGCCGACCTTGAGAATCTACGGATGGAACCCGGCTGGGATTTCACTCGGATATTTTCAGCGGACGGAAGATGTGTTGAACCGTCCGGATTGCGGGAAGGAAATGATTCCGGTTGTGCGCAGGATGACCGGAGGAGAAGCTATTTTTCACGCGAATGAAGTTACTTATAGTATCAGCTGCCGGACGGGAGACCTGGCGCTGTCGCGTTCGGTAAAAGAAAGCTTTAAGATACTTACCTCTTTTATTATTCTTGCCTACAAGACGCTGGGACTGGACGCGTTTTTTTTCAGCGATACTCCGGAGCAAAAGCCGGAAAAGGGCGACTGCTTTTGTTTTGCCAATAGAGAGCATTTTGATATTTCCGTACAGGGAAGGAAGATCGGAGGCAACGCGCAAAAGAGAATAAAACAATGCATCTTCCAGCACGGGTCTATACCGCTGCGAATCGATACGGATATGATTCATTTATTGTTTCGCGCAAATGCTGGGGACTTAAAACAGAGGATGATTTCTCTGGAAGAGGCGCTGAACCGGAAGGTTTCCTCTTTAGAATGCAGCACGGCGATGATTATGGCCTTTGAAAAAGCCTTTTCCGTGCGGCTGGTTGAGCAGGGGCTGACCTCCTGGGAAAAGGATTGCGCGCAAAGGCTGGTTAAAGAGAAATACTCCAGCCGGGCATGGAATTATGCACGAAATAGTGCGGCAAAAGAGACGGTTGGGATATGAAGACACGAACAAAGCCGTTGTGGCTTAATAAAAAGATAAATCTCGGTAAATGCGCGGACCTGGACCGGTTGTTTAAGGAACTTTCCCTGAATACCGTATGCCGGCAGGCGCATTGTCCGAATATCGCTGAGTGTTTTTCCGCCAAGGTGGCGACGTTTCTTATCCTCGGACGCGTCTGCACGCGCGGCTGCCGGTTCTGCGCCGTGGAAAAAGGAAAGACGTCGGATGTGGACAAAACTGAGCCGGAACGCGTTGCCGCTGCGGTCAG
Source organism: Candidatus Omnitrophota bacterium (assembly GCA_018895275.1). Lineage (GTDB taxonomy): Bacteria > Omnitrophota > Gorgyraeia > B26-G9 > B26-G9 > JAHIOQ01. The sequence continues at coordinate 4,669 of JAHIOQ010000089.1, read as the reverse complement.
GCAGCTCGGATTGCGCCACGTGGTGATCACCAGTGTTACCCGGGATGATTTGGAAGACGGCGGCGCGCAGGCATTTTATGATACCGTGTCGGCAATTAAAAGGCTGGACGAGGGAATCAGTGTGGAAGTCCTTGTGCCGGATTTTCAGGCGCAACGCGAATCCATAGAAAAGGTGCTTTCCTGTGGCCCCGAAGTCTTTGCCCACAATGTGGAAACCGTACCGCGGTTATACGCGCAGGTCAGAAGCGCTGCGGATTACCGGCGTTCTCTGTCCGTGCTTTCGATGGCTGCTAAAGGCGATAAACACGTACATGTTAAGTCTGGGATCATGCTTGGTATGGGAGAGACGGAAGATGAGTTGTTATCCGTGTTTGACGATTTGCGCGTTGCCGGGTGTGAATTTTTAAGTATCGGGCAGTATCTGGCGCCTTCAAAAAATCATTTTCCCGTTCAATCCTTTATCCCTCCGGAGATGTTTGCTTCATATAAGACGGAAGCCCTGAAGCGCGGCTTTAAGCACGTGGAAAGCGGGCCGTACGTGCGCAGTTCGTATCATGCCGTTGAATACGTAACAGCGCATAGTTCATAGCTCATAAGCTCATAAGGAATACCGCTATAAGCTGCACGCTGCAGGCAGCTCACAGGAAATATCGTTAGAATCCTCACAAGCCGCAGGCGAAACAGTTCAAAGTTCAATAGTATGCAATAAGGAGTAAATGGGACGCAGATGAACCCCGTTAGATAATAATTTTGTTCTATCTAACGGGGTGAACGCAGATTTACAGGATTTAAAAATAAGAAAATTTTTCGATCTGCGAGTATCAGCGAAGATCGGCGTCCTAATATGTTCTAATATTTTTTAGTGTGTTAAATTGTTAACAATAAAACATTATATTAACGACGTCAAAAACGTGAGCAATATCAAAGGGGAAAAAGAAACATTTTTCTGGTAGAAAATAATAAATGAAAACAATCGCTATCTTTGATATAATAAATTTATATGAATAAAAAAGTCATAAAAATAATAGGTATTAAAGATAAAGGCGATTCGCCGGCATATTGGCGTTCAAGAACGCCGCGTGAACGCATAGAAGCCGTAGAAATACTAAGGGAGCAATTCATTGCAGGCACAGAAAGATTTCAAAGAACTATTAGAGTTATTCAACAAACATAAGGTTGAATATGTAATTGTCGGCGCCTATGCTCTGGCATTTCATGGCTGCCCGCGATATACGGGAGATTTAGACCTATTGATCAAACCGGACCCAAACAATGCGAAAAAGATAATTGAAGCAATAAAAGAATTTGGTTTCGAATCATTAAATCTCAGGATTGAAGATTTTGTTTCACCGGAGAAAGTAGTCCAACTGGGTGTCCCTCCGATACGCATAGATATAATCACTTCTCTTACCGCTTTAACCTGGGAACAAATTGAGTTTCATAAGGTTAAAGGAGAGTATGGAAATATCCCTACTTATTTCATCGGCAAGGATGAACTTATCATAAATAAAAAATCACTGGGCCGACATAAAGACTTAGCCGATATAGAATCTATCACTGAATAACCGTAAGAAATACGGCCGCAGGCTGCATGTTTTTTCTCCAAACAGAACACGTCTTTTTTTGTGATATTATAGCTAAAATAGGGCAGCAGGCAAGGGGAAATCAGATTTTTCTTTGACTTTATTTAAGTAACTACTATAATTAATTATAAGTAGCTATAAAAAACGCAACGATATATATTTACTGTTATGCTTAATTTACGGTATAGGGGACGTAGCTTAAAGATTTAAAGTTTACTAGAAACAAAACAGAATCCTCCCTAAAAAGTAAAATTTAATTCACTACTTTTCTGTTTCAATGTTTCCATCTCCAAACAAAGTGAAGATATTACCCTAAAGCAGATATGCTGCGATAGAAGCTTTATGCGCAAAAAAATCATTGCCGCGGTAAAAGATCCGGATTAGAATAGAAACACGGATAAGAATTACAAAAACAAGAGGAAAAGGCTGCATTTTAACTTATTCTATAGGCTATTTGGGCACAAATAAACTAAATGACTGGCAATTTATGTGACAATTAAATATGATAATTATTTGACACTATAATTGACACATGATATACTTTAAGTAAAGAAGGTGAGGTGATAAATATGCAAACTATTAAAGAAAATACTACCTTAGTTGGTGTTTCAGAGCTGCGCAAAGGAATCGACAATATCCTTAAAATAGCCCAAAAGGGGGTAGTTATTATTGAAAAAAGGCATAAACCCGCAGCAGTCTTGATGTCTAATGATGAATATGAACATATTCAAGATATCCTTGAAACCGCTGAAGATATTGTATTAGGCTTTATCGCACACAAACGCTTTACTGGTACTAAGGAATCGGATTACATTGATATTGAGAAACTTTTGAAATAAATAAAAAAATGTGGCAGATCAAAATTCATCCTCTTGTCCTTAATGAAGACTTCAAGAAAATCAGCGAGCATGACCGCTCCATTATACTCAAAACTATCCATAAAAAACTATGCATTTCCCCGGAGAAATACGGTTCTCCTCTACGCAGTGGATTAAAAGGATATTGGAAATTAAAAATATCTCATTATCGTGTTGTTTATAAAATAGATAAGAATGAAATTAAAGTTTTAGTATTAAAGATCGGGATGCGTCGAGACGAAGAAGCCTATAAAGAAATGCTCCTGCGAATAAGAAAATTATAACCGCATAACGAGCTCAGCTTTGCTGATGAACGATTTGTTTGGGGTAAAAATAAGGAAGAAATTAATAAACAATTGATTAAAAAATTGGAGTTTGGATATCGGGATGAAACCGGATTATCGAAAACAGAGCAGGATACGAGATCTGCATTTCTTAACTGCCGATGCCAGAGTCGCCTGCAATCCCCGCGACCGTGAAGCCGCGCATCGCGCCCATGTTGAGGGGATAGCTACGGAGAATCCACTGGCCGTAACCTGTAAAAAATGCCTGATAGTTATGCGAAAGGCGGGAAAACTAAGGGGGGCAGAGGGAGCGAAGTAGGAATTAGTGCCACCCAAAGTAAAAACTAATCTTATTAACCGCGAAGGTCTTGAAGGATATGGATATAATAAAAATTATTAAATCAGAACTAACTAATATAGAGAAGAAATTTAATGTCACTATTTTTTATGCCTGCGAATCAGGAAGTCGTGCGTGGGGGGTTGAATCAACAGATAGCGACTATGATATAAGATTTTTATATTATCACGATTTAGACTGGTATCTAAGTCTCAAAGAGAAAAAAGATGTGATAGAACGGCCAATAGATGAAAAACTGGATATAACTGGTTGGGATCTGCAAAAAACCCTCAAGTTAATGAGAAAATCCAATCCGCCGCTTTTAGAGTGGCTGCAATCGCCTATAATTTATAAGGAAGATTTGAAAGTTTCCAGGATTCTCAAAGAAACTTTTCCGAAATATTATTCCTCAAAAAATTGCCATTTTCATTACCTGCATATGGCAAAAGGGAATTTTAGAGAATATCTAAGAGGAGAAGAGGTATGGCTTAAAAAATATTTTTATGTTCTTAGGCCTATTCTGGCCTGTAGATGGATTGAAAAATTCGATATGCCGGTGCCAATGGAGTTCCAAATATTGGTAGAAAAAACTCTACAAGACTCGCAACTCAAAAAAGATATACGCAAGCTTATTAAAAGAAAGAAATTCGGCGAAGAATTAGATCTTGGCCCTAAGATTCCTTCTATAAGTGATTTTGCAGGGTCGGAAATTGAGAGGCTCGAAAAATATCATCCGGAAAAAGTGGAATATAAGGATTGCTTCGAACTGGACAAAATATTTAAGAAAATAATAGAAGGGGTATAGGGCGCGGAATATGGAAGATTTGAATCTGCCGATAGTAAAAATGGAAGCGCATAAAGAAAGGCATCTGTCCATGGATGATTATTTGCGGTTTGTCGTCAATAATTTGAAATACGCCACCGACATCAGCGTGGGCAGGGCTCTGAAGAAAAAAATGTTTGTTGATGTCCCGTTTTGCTTAAGTTAAGAGCAGTACGATAATCTAAGGCTAAAATGGCTGGCGGAGACTGAGTTATAACAAAAACAATAAAATAATCGCGCAAAGCCCCACCACAAGGCGTTGGCGGGCAGGCGCAAAGAACGCAAAGGCTAACACATGAAATTACAAAAATAGTCAATCTTGGCGGACTTGGCGCGAGATAAAATAAGAAAATATAGCAATTGAAAGGCATAGAGTTGTGTTATAGAATGTCATTAAAGGATGATACGAACGCCAGGGAAGGGATTCCGTGGCGTTTTTTTATAATCGCACCGTAAGTGGCGATTATAATCCGCCGAGCCTTGTGGCGGATAATTAAGGAAAGGAACCATTACGCGGGGGAGATTCAATCGCAGCGCAGACAGGCTGAAGATTAAAATTACGGAATGACTGTTCTTCGCAAAAAACAACGTGCATTTTGCCAAAGTTTCTATGTATATTAATTGTTATCCCTAAAAACATAAATAATAAATGACAAAGATATTTACGCGACGAACAAACCGAATACCTCAACATGATTATTCCCAACCGGGATATTATTACGTAACAATTTGCACGGAAAACCGTAATTGTATTTTTGGCGCTATTGAAAATGGGCAAATGATAT
>JAHIOQ010000088.1 GCA_018895275.1 Candidatus Omnitrophota bacterium | reverse complement strand
TAAAAATAAAATTTTTTTTGGCAGAACCTATGTTACGCACAGGATAAGAGATGAAGAAAAAGATACTTGTGATTAACGTCAACTGGATCGGAGACGTAATCTTTTCCGTACCGGCAATTAAAGCGCTGCGCAGTCACTATCCCGATGCGCATATTGCCTGCCTGGTGCTTGCGCGATGCGAAGAAGTTTTAAAAGAAAATCCGTATATCAATGAAATCATTGTGTATGATGAGCGAGGTAAACACCGTTCATTGTGGGCAAAGGTGCGCTTTGTTCGCTACCTGAGGAAAAAGAGATTTGACGAAGTATATATCCTGCATCCGGCTCTGAAACGTGCGATGATCGGCTTTTTGGCGGGAATCCCGAAACGGATCGGATATAATACCAAGCGCAGATCGTTTCTGCTGACTAACGCGGTACTGCCGCCGGATGTTCTGCTGCATAAAGTGGATTATTTTTTATACCTGCTGGCAGCCTGCGGAATCGAAAGCGCGGAGCGGACCTGTGAATTTTTTTTAAGCGGTGAAGATATCGCCGCCGCGGAGCGGATTCTCGATAAAGCGGGAATGAAAGGGGCGGATTTTGTTCTCCTGAATCCCGGAGGGAATTGGCTTATGAAGCGCTGGCCGTCAATAAACTTTTCCCGGTTAGCGGATCGTTTGATAGAGCAAAATGGGGTAAAGATTCTCATTGCCGGAGCTAGGAAAGATCAGGGGTTGGCGCAGGAAATAAAGTCAAAGATGAAAAATAAGCCGGTATTGGTTACCGGTACGACATCATTGCATGAACTGGGAGCATTGATGAAGAAATCGCTTTGTGTGGTTACCGCTGATTCCGGCCCGATGCATATTTCCGCAGGGGTTGGCGCGAATACCATCGCGCTTTTCGGCCCTACGTCGTCACAGCTGACGGGGCCCTTAGGCAAAGGTAAGACGGTGATTCTGCAAAAGAATGTTGATTGTGAAATTCCATGTTACGACTCCGATTGCGGCAATAACCGCTGCATGCTGGAGATAACCGTTGATGAAGTATATGAAGAAACATGTAAATTTTTGAGGTAAATAATGACAACCCGGAATAAATTAATAATATTTTTAATTTGTTTTTTTATAGTCCAGACGTGCGGCTGTGCAAGCCTGAGAAAGAAACATGAGACTAAAATAGAGCCGGGAAAAGAAGCGGTAGCGGAAAGAACCGTAATTGAATCGGGAACTAAGCCCATAATCGGCGAAATTTTTTATTACAAAGTGCACTGGCTGGGATTAAACGTGGGAGATGCTTCCCTGGGGATTCAGGGAAAAGTGGATTTAAACGGACGCTCTGCCTATCATATAATTATGCGGGCATCGACAAATAAATTTTTCTCTTTTTTCTATAACGTGCAAGGCACGGTGGAGTCTTACGTGGATGCCAAGGATTTTCGTCCGCTGCGGCATAATGCGCAGACGATTATTAACAATAAAAAAGTTTTCAAAAAAATGGATTATGATTTTGATGCCCTACTGGTTTATGCGGAGGACAAAAAAGGAAAATATACGGTTGAAATTCCCAAAGACGTTCTTGATCCGCTCGGGGTATTTTACTATTTCCGCCGAAATTCGGTTGCTTTTGATGAGCCGATTGAATTAACAATAAACGGCGGAAAGAAGAACTTTTCGGTTACGGTGTTTGTTCAGGATGAACGTATGATCCATACGCCGGCGGGCAGGTTTTTAGCTTTCCGGGTAAAGCCTACGACCCAATCGGAACGGCAATTCGATGATTCTCTAAATGCACCGGGAACGATGACGATTTGGTTTAGCGCCGATGAACGGCACGTGCCGCTTTTAGTTACGCTGAAGGTTCCTTTTGGCACGGCGCAGGCGGTTTTGAACAAGATACAGGTTAACGAATTGACGACTAATAATTAGTGTGCTAGAATGCTTCTACAATACTAAAAACAATGAAAAATAATAACAGAAAACTGGATTTTACCCGTTTAAAAACAATCTCGCTGAAAAAGCGCAAGAGCAAGGTATCGATAAAAGACTTTGCGAAAACTGCGTCTGCGGGAGATACTTTTTCTTTATTCCTGGATTCATTACCGAATATCCTGGCGGCAAAAGATTTTAAGACAATTATTGCCGCGCTCAAGAATGCCCGGAAAAAGAAAAAAGCCATAATTCTGATGATCGGTGCGCATGTGGTAAAATGCGGACTGAATCCGATATTAATTGATTTGATGCGGAAAGGTTTTATAACCGCGGTGGCGATTAATGGCGCCTCGGCCATACATGATTTTGAGCTGGCGTTCTGCGGTAAGACTTCGGAAGAGGTTGAGGGTTCGATTAAAGACGGAAGTTTTGGTATGAGCCGGGAAACCGCGGAATTTTTCAATGAGGCTATTCGCGAAGCGGCCGCGTCCGGCCAAGGATTAGGAAAGACCTTGGGTGAATTGATCATAAAAAAACGCCTGGCGTTTCGGCGGTTCAGCCTGTTGGCCGGCAGTATCGATAGCGGTGTTCCGCTTACCGTGCATGTGGCTATCGGTACGGATATAATTCATCCGCACCCGGGATGCGACGGCGCGGCATTAGGCGCAGGGGCAATGCAGGATTTTCGCGCATTTATGGAGACGGTTTCGCGCTTAAGCGGCGGCGTGGTGATGAATATCGGCTCGGCGGTGATTATGCCGGAAGTTTTTTTGAAGGCTGTTTCGACCGCACGAAATCTGGGGTTCTCTTTGGAAAATTTTACCGCAGTTTGTTTTGATATGATCAAACATTATCGGCCGATGCAGAATGTGGTGAAAAGGCCGACCGCCTCCGGCGGCAAGGGGTATTATGTTATCGGGCACCATGAAATTATGCTTCCTTTGTTGTATAGAGCTCTAGTGGAGGGCGAAAAATAATGAGTATTGCAAGAGACAGATTGACACAGTTGCTGCAAAAATTTGAGCAAAAAAAAATTGTCGTTATCGGTGATCTTATCCTGGACCAGTATATATGGGGAGATGTTTCCCGTATTTCGCCGGAGGCGCCGGTACCGGTTGTATTGGTAGAAAAAGAATCGTTTATGCCCGGCGGCGCGGCAAATGTGGCGGCCAGTATCAGCGCGCTGGAAGGCAATGCGGTGCTGGCCGGAGTTATCGGGAATGACAGCGGCGGAAAAATCTTGAAATCATATTTAAGGAAAAATGCGGATGTCGGCGGAGTTTTCGTGGATGCGAAAAGGAAAACCTCGATTAAAATCCGTATCGTTGCCCGCAGGCAGCAGGTTGTTCGCGTTGATAAAGAGGTTATTGCCGAGATAAGAAAAGAAATGTCGGAAAAAATCCTTGCCTTTATTGAGCGTAAAATTTCTTCCATCGATGCGATCATAATCGAAGACTACGGCAAGGGCGTTATAAATCCTTTTTTGATAAAAGCGGTGGTGGCAATGGCGCGCAAACACAAGGTGCTCGTTACCGTTGACCCTAAGGAAGACCATTTTTCTTATTACTCGGGGGTAACCTGCCTTACCCCCAATCAGCATGAAGCGGAAAAGGCAGCGGGGATTGTGATCGTAGATATCCCGTCTCTGCTAACGGCAGGGAAAAAGCTTTTGAAAAAGCTGCGCTCTGATGCCCTGCTGATTACCCGCGGTGAACACGGCATGTGCCTGTTCGAGCGCGGCAAAAAGGCAATACATATTCCGACTAGAGCACAGGAAGTTTTTGATGTTTCCGGTGCCGGAGATACGGTGATTGGCGCGTTCACCTTGGCATTGGCGGGCGGAGCGTCTCTGGAAGAAGCGGCGCACATATCAAATTATGCAGCCGGTGTGGTGGTGGGCAAGGTGGGAGTGAGCACGTGCTCTCAGAGAGAGCTGTTGCAAAGGGTGGACCAGGATTTAAGGCTGGGCGCGGTTTAGAAAAAGTAGGATTAAGGAGAAAATTTATGATGCTTACGATAACGGAGTTGCAGGAAATATTGCCTCAGCAATATCCATTTTTATTGATTGATAAGGTTGTGGAATTAGTAGAAGGTAAACGTATTGTTGCGATAAAAAACGTAACCGCAAACGAACATTTTTTTGTCGGGCATTTCCCGACACAACCGATTATGCCGGGAGTTCTTATCCTCGAGGCAATGGCACAAGCGGCGATAGTTCTTTATGCGAGAAGCAAGCGTGTAGAGAAAGATAAAGTACGGTATTATTTTGCCAAAGCGGAGATCAAATTTAAATCTCCCGTTGTTCCCGGAGATCAGCTGCGGATTGAAGTAGATGTGCAAAAAATGCTTTCCAGCGGAGGGATTGTAGCCGCGAAGGCGTTTGTGAAAGACGCGCTTGTTGCTGATGCTGTCGTCGGATTTAGCGTGCAAAAAATCGAAGAAGGAAAAAAATAAAAAAATTGAAAAAAGTGCTTGACAGCTTACGCATTAAATGGTATATTTCTACTTACCCTTAAACATGGAAAGGGGAAGCACATTGAGATATATCGTAGAAAATAAGAACAAAAATTATCTGAAAAGATGTTTTGTGAAAAGAGCAAAGGAGGACGCTAAATAAGCGAATTTCTTCTGCTCTGATAACCATAACGGTTAGAAAAACAGGACATCATTGAATGTCTTGTTTTTTGTTAATTGTTCTTTGTCAGTTTGAAAAAATATAGCCAAGCTCTAGTCAATAGCCAAAAAAACTCTTTTTCATTGGAGAGTTTGATCCTGGCTCAGAACGAACGCTGGCGGCGTGGATTAGGCATGCAAGTCGAGCGATCCTTCGGGATAGCGGCAAAAGGGTGAGTAACGCGTGGGTAATCTACCCTTAAGAAGGGGATAACATCGAGAAATCGATGCTAATACTCTATGAGACCACTAACACACAAGTGTAAGAGGTAAAAGGTGGCGGACGCGAAAGCGGCTACCACTTAGGGAGGAACCCGCGTCCTATTAGCTAGTTGGTGAGGTAACGGCCCACCAAGGCGAAGATGGGTAGCTGGTCTGAGAGGATGGTCAGCCACACTGGGACTGAGACACTGCCCAGACTCCTACGGGAGGCTGCAGTCGAGAATCTTTTGCAATGGGCGAAAGCCTGACAATGCGACGCCGCGTGAGCGATGAAGGCCTTCGGGT
>JAHIOQ010000087.1 GCA_018895275.1 Candidatus Omnitrophota bacterium | reverse complement strand
TATTCTTGATCATATGAATAGTGAAGAATTGGCAGCTAATTTAATACTATAGGAATTTCCTTTTTAAGTTGTTTAGTATTAAGACATTAAAAGAAAGAGGATGTAGCTAGACACATTGTTAGCCTTTTAAAAATAAAGCCACTGATAAACACGGATTAAACACGGAATTAAAAGTATCTGCCGAATATAATCCAAAAGACGAAGCTCAAATATTAAATCAATTAAAAGCAACAGGGATAGGAGTGGGGTTGCTTATAAATTTTGGAAAGGAAGAAGTGGAATTCAAACGATTTGTTTATTAAAATCCGTGATTTATCTGCGAAAATCTGCGTCCAAAATTATTTTATATATTTTATTAAGCCATCTTGTAACTTGCAACTTGTAACCTGTAAGTAGTATAATAATAAAAACGAAGAAGGAGGTAATATGAACGACCGGAAATTCTCGGGTGAAGAGGCGATTCGTTTCGGCTGGGAAGCCATGAAAAAAAATTTCCTTTTTTTCGCCGTATTTCTCGTGGTCATAACAAGTATCGGGTTTGGGCTGGGGATAGCCGATGCAATCATGGAAGAGAACACGCCTGCATCAATTGCCGTCGGCCTGCTCGCAAGTATTTTCCAGCTGGCCATAGGCATTGCTATGCTCACGCTTACCCTGGGAATATGCGACCGCGGCAATGCGGAAATTGAGGATATTTTTAGCGGCTGGCCGCGTATCGGACATTATTTTCTCGGCTCTCTGTTGTACGGACTTATCGTTTTCCTGGGAATGCTTTTACTTTTTGTTCCCGGGGTTATCTGGGCCATAAAATTCCAGTTTTACAGCTTTTACATCATCGATAAAAAGGCCGGGCCGATTGCCGCTTTGAAAATGAGCGCGAAGCTTACGCAGGGGGTAAAACTCAGCCTGTTCTTGTTCGGTATTCAGCTGGCAGTAATAAATATGCTGGGTGCATTGTGTTTATTTGTCGGCTTATTTGCGACCATACCTACGACCAGCCTGGCCTTTGCCTATATCTACCGCAGTCTGGATAAACAGCTCTCAAATATACCGGTGGGTTCATCTCAAACTGCTTAAAGAGGGGAAAAAGTGCAATTTGTCATAAAGAGGATCCAATGAAAAGCCCCCAGGAAAAGTTTATTGTAGCAATGCTTCTGATTATAATCAGCGGGACGATGATGATTACCAGCCTGGTTTTCGGTTTAACGCGGTTTGCCAACGGATTATACGAAGATATTTATATCTTCCCGGCTAGATTTTCCAAACTAAAAGATATGGAAACCGCCGGCATGTTTACGGCAAAAAAAGGGGGAAATCTGTCTTTTTGGCTTAAGGTGCCGGATCGCCGTATCGAAAATAAAAATTTTTCTTTTGAAGCGGCAATTTTTGATCATAAAGGAATGAAAAGAGTATCCTACAGGACAGACTTCAATTATAACCAAATCCGCAATAATTCCGGCGTAGGGCAATATTATTTATTGGGAATACATTATTTCCAAAGCGACTTTAACGGTGCAATTAAGTATATAAGCAGCGGGATATGGCTGGCCCCTTATAACGGATCTATAGTAATTAGAAAGTCAACCTTGGGATCTTTTCCTTTAAAAGAATTCGGATTTTGCGTTTTAGGTTTTTTGCTTTGTTTAAAAGGGATCAAGATCGTCAAAAAATGCAAAGAATGTTTTTCCGAGCAAGCCTGATTACGGAAGAATCGAACAGGACTCGTGTTTTATGCGGGGAAATAATAGTTGTTACCTTAAAAGAAGGGATTTTTTAAAGTCATGCCTGGCCGGCAGCGGGTATCTATTTTTAAATGGTTTGCCGGCATTGTGCGCGGAAACGCAAAAAAAGGAGGCCTATTATTATCAGCAACTTTCTAAACAATCGGTACAGTGTCTTAACTGCCCGCACCAGTGCGTGATAGAAAAAGGAAAGCGCGGTTTCTGCCGGATAAAGGAAAATCAAGCCGGCACGCTATATAATATTGTATATGGGCAGCCGTGCGCGGTTCATATCGACCCCATCGAAAAAAAACCTTTTTTTCATGTGCTTCCCGGCTCAAAATCATTTTCTCTGGCTACAGTCGGTTGTAACCTGCGCTGCAAATTTTGCCAAAATTGGCAAATATCCCAGGCAACACCGGAACAAGTCAAGGCGGTTACGATGTCGCCGGAAGAAGCCGCCGTAAGGGCAAAACAATCGAAATGCCTCTCGGTAGCTTATACGTATACCGAACCGACGGTTTTTTACGAATACACCTTTGATACGGCGCAGCAAACAAAAAAGGCCGGGCTAATAAATGTTATGCATACAAACGGCTATAATAATCCGCAGCCGCTGCGTTCTTTGTGCGAATATTTTTCCGCGATCAACGTAGACTTAAAAGGATTCACGGAAAAGTATTACAGTGATATTTGCGGCGCAAGCCTGAAGTATGTGCTGGAAAGCCTGATTATTATAAAAAAAGAAAAGGGGGTATGGCTTGAATTGACCAACCTTGTTATTCCAACTCTTAACGATAATCCCGATGATATAAAAAAAATGTGTATTTGGATACACGACACATTAGGGGAAGAAGTCCCTTTGCATTTTTCCCGTTTTTTCCCAGTCTATCAGTTGGCGGCAATGCCGCCGACCCCGGTAACTACTCTGGAACGGGCCCGGTCTATAGCCATGGACACGGGGTTGAAATATGTTTACATCGGTAACATTCCCGGACATCCGGCAGAGAATACTTACTGTCCGAAATGCGGCAAAACGCTTATAAAACGCTCAGGGTACATAATATTAGGCAATGAGTTAAGAGACGGCAGCTGCGGGTATTGCCGAGAACCGATCGCCGGGGTTTGGACATGAAACATAAAACTTACATCATATCGGTTATTGTTTTAATCTCTATCACGTACCTGTGCCCGGCTTCTTTTGCAGATAACCTTCCGCTAAAAAAAGAAAATGTCAGCGGTTATTTTTATCCGTCTTCAGAACCGCAGCTTGCGGAGATGATTGATAAATTTTTAAGCCGTGCGGATGCCGGCGAAATAAACGGCCGGATAAAAGGAATTATCAGCCCCCATGCCGGATATATTTATTCCGGGCCGGTAGCGGCCTATGCTTATAAAGCAATAGACAGAAAAGAATATAAAACGGTCGTGATTATCGGGACAAGCCATCATTATCGCTTGCGAAACATCGCCTTGTATAAAGAGGGCAGCTTTCAAACGCCGTTGGGCAGGGTACCGGTTGATGCCGCATTTGCCGCAGCCCTGGCCGCGGCCGGACCGAATATTGTTCCGATAAACTCCGCATTCGAAAAAGAGCATTCGGTCGAGGTGCAGATTCCTTTTTTGCAACGGACATTGTCCGGTTTTTCCATCGTACCGGTTATCATCGGAAACGATTCTTTACCCTTGTGCGAGGAGCTGGCCGCAGCGCTGAAAAAGGTAATCTGTTCCCGTGATGACGTGCTGATTATTGCCAGCTCGGATATGTCGCACTATTATGAAGAAAAAGCTGCCAACGAAATGGACGCTAAAGCTTTAACGATGATCAAGAAAAATGAGCCGTACAAGTTGTTTTATGCCTGTACCGCTCGGAAAACAGAGCTTTGCGGCTTCGGCGCCGTGGTTACGCTTATGATTACGATGAAGAACCTCGGCGCCGCAGATGTATCTATCCTGCGCTATGCGACGTCTGCGGCCGCGCCTGATGCCGACAAAGACCATGTTGTCGGCTATACCAGTGTTGTGTTTTCCGCGCCGGAAAGTCCCGTTCATAACCTAAAGATTGAAAAAAGGAGAGAAGATATGTTGACTCAGGAACAAAAGCAAAAACTATTGAATGTCGCCCGCGCCTCGATTAATAAGTTCGTAAAAACCGGAAAGAGAACCGAGGTTAATACCGACGATGCCGTGTTCCTGGGAAAAAGTGGCGCGTTTGTTACTATTTATAAAAACGGCATTCTGCGCGGTTGTATCGGCAGAATAGCCGCGGATAAGCCGATGATTCACGTCGTAAATGAGATGGCCGTGGAGGCGGCAAGCGCCGACCCGCGTTTCCCGCCGCTTCAGGAACACGAGTTAAATGCCGTTTCCCTGGAAATTTCCGTCCTTTCTCCGCTTAAACTTATAACCGATATTGATGAAATTGAAGTCGGAACGCACGGCATTATTATCCAAAAAGAATTTTATTCCGGGCTGCTGCTGCCGCAGGTTGCCGTGGAATACGGCTGGACAAGAGAAGAATTCTTACAGCATACATGTTTAAAAGCCGGGCTTGGCCCGAATGATTGGCAAAAGGGAGCGCAAATATATATTTTCAGCGCGGAAGTATTTGGAGATAAGGAGAAATATTAAAACTTAAGCGGTGCCCAGTTTCTTCTTAAGGGTTTCCGGGTTATGGGTTATTTGGAACGCTTCTTTCGGTTCAATGACCTTACGGTTGATTAAATCATGCAGCGCCTGATCCAGTGTTTGCATGCCCTGGTCACGGCAGGTTTCTATTACGGAATAAATTTGATATGTTTTACCTTCGCGAATCAGGTTTCTGATCGCTGAATTAACGAGCATGATTTCTACAACAGGGATCCTCTTTTTCCCCTCAGCATTCAAAACGAGCTGCTGCGAAACTACTGCCTGCAAAGTTATGGATATCTGAGTGCGAACCTGCTGCTGCTGATGCGGCGGAAAGACGTCGATGATGCGGTCGATGGTCTGTACGGCGTCCGTGGTATGCAAAGTGGCTAAAACCAGATGACCGGTTTCCGCGGCGGTAATCGCAATACTAATCGTCTCTAAATCACGCATTTCTCCTACGAGGATTACGTCCGGGTCCTGGCGTAAGGCTTCCCGCAAAGCCAGGGCAAAGGATGCGGTGTCCTGGCCGATTTCCCGCTGCGATACGAGAGATTTCTGGTGCGAGTGAAAAAACTCAATCGGGTCTTCCAGGGTAATAATATGGCAATTGCGTTCCTTGTTTATAAGATCAACAATTGCCGCAAGCGTTGTGGACTTTCCGCTGCCTGTGGCGCCGGTAACCAGAATGAGCCCGCGGCGCTGGCGGGCAATATCTTTAAGTATCGGCGGTAATCCCAAATCCCCGAAAGTCAGGATTTTGTTATCAATAAAACGCAGCGCTAATGCCGGGCTGTTGCGCTGTACATAAAGATTAACGCGAAACCGGCAGAAGAGATCCCTTTTTTGATTGAGATAAGAATAAGAAAAATCAAGTTCCTTTTCTTTTTCGAACTTTACCTTTCGTTCTTCATTAATCAACTCGAAACAAAGCTGCCTCACTTCATCGGGAGTAAGTTTAGGCTTGTCGCTAAAAATCAAATTGCCGTTAATTCGCATTGCCGGAGGAGCTCCGGCAACTAAATGTAAATCCGACGCGCTATTTTCGGTTACCTCATCAATAAGGTCAAATATGGTCATCTACATTCCCCCTTTATTAAAACATTATGATATCGCTTATAATCACTTTTGTCAAGAAAACAGGGAATTCAAACATCGTTATTTTAAGTAATTTACCGACATCGTCACGCGGAACGGTGATAACCCAGGTATGCCAATTTTCATTGATTTCCAGGGGGAAAGACAAATTCACCTTGTGATAGGCGGTAATTTTGTCCTTCTCCGGCTGCGTAAAAAGTTTAATCAGCAGCTGCGGGTTTTCTTCAACGGGCTGATTCGATTTAGTTTCCAGTTTAAAACGCAAAAGCATACGGTACGTAAGTTCAAATGCCGGTATCCTTTTTCCGACGACATTGAAATCAGAAACATAGAGCCGGGAAAGCATCGCATCCGCAGGCGGCATAAGCGCCAGCCCGGAATCCTGAAATACAACGGCAATCGAGGAAGTCCAGTAACCTTCCATGCCGGGAGAAAAGTCGGCCCGGTACTTAATCATCTTTTTCTCTATGGGAATAACCTCTTCTCCAACGTCGACAAATCCGCCGGTTTCGCTTTCCGGCAGGGGGATAGAGGAATCAAAAAGCTTTTTTTTCAACTGTTCCGGCTTAACTGCTTTTGAAACAACCTCCAAGTCGGAAATCATGTTCATCTCGTATAGTTTCTGCAATGATTGATCGAGCGTCTGCATGCCGAAGTCGCTGCCGTTTTCGATTACCGAATAGATCTGATGAATCTTGTTTTCACGAATCAAATTCTTGATTGCCGGCGTTTCAAACATAATTTCCAAGGCAGGAGTTCTACTCGTTCCGTCCGTGCGCATAACGAGCTGCTGGCAGAGTACGGCTTTGAGCGTTATCGCTACCTGCACACGAATCTGCTGCTGGTTGTCGGAAGGAAAAGTCCCGATAAGCCGGGTAATCGTCTGCACGCAGTCCGTAGTATGCATCGTAGCAAAGACAAGAACTCCGGTTTCCGCGGCAGTCAAAGCAGTACGAATCGTTTCCGCGTCACGCATTTCTCCGATCATAATTACATCCGCGTCCTGGCGGGCCGCTTTATGCACCGCTTGAGCAAACGATACTGCGTCCGTACCGATTTCCCGCTGTGAAAAAAGTGACCTTTGGGGAAGATGAAAATATTCAATCGGGTCTTCAATCGTCATGATATGGCAGCTTCTGGTCTTATTGATTTCATTAAGAATGGCGGCGAGCGTACTGGATTTTCCACTGCCGGCATGTCCGCCGATGATCACTAATCCGCTGCGCATTGCCTTAAGTTTAGTTAAGACAGTCGGCAGATGCAGTTCTTCCAATGTCGGGATATGGGAAATTATCGGTTTGAAAATTGCACTTAAAAGCCCTTTTTGCTTATAAAAGGTTATTCTAATTCTTCCAAATTGGTCGGAAGTATGCGTGAAATTAACGAACTTATTTTGCGATAAGGCATCGCTTTGGGCTTCGTTCATAAGCCTATCCGCAATATCTTTTATTTCTTCGGGGATAAACCGTTTTTCGGAGGAGGGCAACAACCGGTTATTGATATTCAAAAGGGGAGGCATCCCGGCGCTCAAGTGCATGCTCGTGGCGTTTCTTTTAACCATTTGCGAAAGCAGGTTATTTATGATCTCCATAACTTAACAACCCCTTTTAATAGTAGAATTAAAATTTTAACCTAAAAAAAATACTTCCTCCCAACCGTAAAACTGAATGCCGAATATGAATCCTATCGTGGGAAAACGTTTTAGCCTATAGTCAATATCTATCTTATTGCGAAAACGCACGTTCTGCGCATATACCGCCGCATCTGTTTTTAGATACTGAAAGTCTATCGTGCCTAGTTCGGTGAATAGCAACCCCTTAACATCGCGGTTTTGAATCTTTGTCGTACCGGATTCGGTGATATTTCCGGTTTTAGTAGCTAAGGCTACTACTTTTCCGGTTCCGGGATAATTGTATTCGTCTATTTTTAGCCCATTTGCCCCGGTAATGATAATATTTCCTTCGGCAATTAAGGAGGATTGAACAAACGTAACCCCTTTCGTTGCCGAACAGTCGATGGTCGCATTACCTTTGACATAGATGAGCTGATTTTGTATGCGTTCCGCGTTGATTATCGTATCGCCGTTATAAACAATAGTTGCTGCCTCGATATGAAAATCCATATCAATCTGGATATTATTTTCAATTGGGCCGCCTAATTCTCCCTGGGTAAGCGTTCCGGTTGTAATATTAATTCCTCCCATATTTGCCGTTCCGTTCGCGTGGACATCGCCTCTTACCGTACCGCTTGCACCGCTGCCGTTTATATCCGCAACTCCGGGGTCACTGATATCTCCGGCAAATATGGCGTAATCGAAACCTGTGGTTATAGTCAGGGTGATGCGCGTTATCCTGGTGGCCCGGCCGACTACTCCGGTAGACGTAATCCTTATGCGTTCCGGATAAACCGGGTCATCCTCGACAACCAGCGAATAGTAACCCTCACTCATGTTTTCCGTCAGGGAACCGGTTCTCCAGCTATTATCCTCAACCAACAAGCCGATAGCTCTCTGTATTCCCGCTTCGGCAACAAAAAAGGCCTTTTCACTGTTTTGCTGATTCCGCGCGATTCCGCTTTCGGAAAGGATAGCGCTCATATAGGCACTGCTGAGAATGAACAAAACCATAAGCACGATCAGCGCCAACAACAGGGCAATACCCTTATTATTTTTTTTCACAACAGCCTTCTCTTTCTTACCAGTTGATATTTCGTGCACAGACAGATTTTCTCATAACCGAAGTATAATCGTTTCCGCGAACCGTCTTTTTGATCCTTAAGGTTGCGGTTAAAAAGAATACGTTGCCGGCAACCGCCGTCTGTGCTTTTGTCTCGTCAAAATAACGATATTCCAGGCTATCTACATAGTCCGCCAGGGGAGTGGCGGCTGGTTCATTATCGAATTTGCGCGTCAAGCTCTCTCCGGAAATCCCGGACCAGGAATATGTTAATATTTCGTTAGCATCGGCAATCTCATCATCATTAATATCCCGCCACCAAAAACGCACTTGATTGGCGGTTATGGTATAAAATTCCTGCGCGTGTTTTAGCTCATCGCACATTTTATCCAGTCCGATACGCGCATTTTGAACCACTTCGGTCTTGTTTTCTCCAACTTCCCAGGCAAGCGCTCCCTGACGCATGAACTCATAAATGGGGAACAGCACCATGGCCAGAATTGCCAGCGTAATCAGCATTTCCAGGATAGTGAAGCCTTTCACTGCTACCCGAGTTATTGAAAATATTTTTTTGTTCATATCGCGGTTTTTAAAAATATGTAAAAATGGTTTCAAGCGTCGTATCGTTAATTTTGGGATGGGAAACAGTTACAATGACTCTTTTGTAATTAGTCGCCAGATCCGAATGAACCCAGCCGCTTCCGCTTATCGTAATATAATCAACCGCAACCCGGCGCGTAAATAGGGCAAAGTTCGCGAGCGCAGTACCGTCTAAAGATTGAGGCGGAGCGGATTGCCACTGATTATAGTCATCCACATCGTCAAACGTAGACCGCAAATCCGCAACTTCTCCCTGATCTATGCCGAGAGAAGCAGGGGATACCGCCGGCCCCGGATAAAGGTTTTCGTCGAAACGGCAGGTTTTTATTTCCTCCATCAAATCCGCGGCCAAATCCGTGGCCATAGAGATTGTTTCGGCATTTTTATTACCCTGGAAGCCGATGTAAAACTGGGACAAGAGAGGGATAAGCCCCATGGCAAGCACAAAAATTGCCATAAGTACCTCTATATAAGTAAACCCCGTTAGAGAACTTCGTCCTTTTATCCCGTTAGAAATATTATTTTTAATGGGACTAACGGTTATGCTCGACGGTGGCTTTGAATCTCCCGGATATCCACCCCCGACTTCGTCAGGGGTTTTCTCTAACGGGGTAAATCCAGCGGACAAGTTGTCTCTTAAGAAGCGTAACCACACCGTGTTTTTGGCTGGTTTTTCGTTTTTAATAAGGAGTGTTCTAAAATCTTTGCTTGAACGATTATCAGTAACTGCTATGTTTTCCATAATTTATGATAGTTCCGGTTCAGGGATAATTTTATCAGATGCTTTATGTATTGTCAAGAATTTAAAAGCCAAAACTTTTCTTGACAGGCTCTGCGGGATAATGTTACAATTATTCTTCAGAACTCCTTTTAATTAAATGTGTTAAAAAAATAATTTGGGGGCTCATCTTGCCTTGAAAAAATCAAAAAATCGTCAAGGGTTCACTTTAATTGAACTTTTAATTGTTGTGGGGCTGATAGGGGTTTTAACATTCCTGGGGCTGCCGTACTATAGGCCGTTTTTACAGTATATATCGCTAAAAAATGATGTTTGGACGGTACTTTCCGATTTGCGCGGGTACCGCCAATTAGCCATAATAGAACATGTTAATTACCGTGTTCTGTTTAATGTCGGCAGCGATTCCTATACCGTGGAACAACGCGATGCGGCAACGGATACTTTTATTCAAACGGTTGCTAATGTAACATTAGACAGCAACTTGATACAAGCCGATGATACGACTTTCCGGCCGATGGGCGACGCTGTGCCGGCCTCTACGATAGTTTTACAAGGCAAAAATCCTGCGGACAAAATTACCATAACCGTATATTCCACTACAGGATTAGCAAGGATGAGAGAATAGGAATGAATTTTAGGAAAAAGAAAACATTAAGAGGGTTTAATAACAATGACTTCCCGGATTAAACTCACTACGAATAAACTTGAACAGGAAATCAACCTTTTCGAGCCAGGCCGCAAGATGGCGGGTATTGATATCGGCAATTCATCGATTAAAATAGCCGTTTTAAAAGAAGCGCCGATTGGGACACGCTTGCTGCACCTGGCCTTAACGAATATTCCTCCCGGCAAGCCGGATGAGAAGGAAGAAGATTCTTACCAGCGAATTTCCGCGGCATTAAAATCGGCCTTGACCCAATTACATGTAAGAATTAGCAACGTTAACACGATTATTTCCGCTCCATCCCTGACCGTAAAAAATCTCAGTCTTCCGGCGATGCCCGATGAAGAATTAAGGGAATCAGTTAAATGGGAGATGGAACAAAATGTAAACTTTGCTATTGATGCGGCAACCGTAGACTTTTTGATTAGCGGGGAGTCCGTTCGCGCCGGAGCAAGAAATCTTGAACTCGAGGTAGTTGCCGGATTAACGGAAGAAATAAAAAATCACATGAATATTTACTTGCCGCGCCAGCTAAAAATAGCGTCGATTAACATTCCGGCATTCTGTTTATGGAATGTATTCCAAAAATCCAACCAGTGGAAAGAAAATGATACCATTGCCTTGCTGGATATCGGATCCCGAATAACGCGGATTAACATTTTCAGCAATAACATTCTGCGGTTTACGCGGGAGATTTTTTTCGGCGGGGAAACGATTACGGATACACTGGTAAAAGAAGCGGCAATTTCGTTAAACGAAGCGGAAGAAGCAAAAACCAGGTACGGCCTTAGCGATACAGCCGTTTACTCGGAGATCATCCGGCAAGCGCTCAAACAATTGGTTGCCCAGATTGACCGCTCTTTCGCTTATTATAAGGCACAGTTCCACATCGAACGCATAGATCGCCTCATCCTTTACGGGGGAACGGCAAAACTGATCAACATCGACAAATTTCTCAACGAAGAGCTGGGGATATTCGCTGAAATTGGGACCCCCTTTAATGGTTTGTTGTTTGACCAGAAGGCGCTGGAAAATGCGGAGGAAATCAGTGCGTTTTTTGCCCAGGCAATCGGAGCCGCGCTCAATAGCGGTGCAGTTAAACGTATTAATCTTTTGCCGGCCGAATTTCGCAAAGATACGACAAAAAATCTCAAGAAAACGCTTATAAAAGTAGTTCCCGCTGTCGTTATTGCCGCGCTGTTGTTCATATATCTCGGCCTGACAAAAACGGAAAAAACCCTTTCCCGGGATAAGACGGAGAAGGAAGCAATTATAAACGCGTGGAAAAGCCAGCAGGAGCTTGAACGAAAACTGAAATTTTTACATTCCATCGGAGAGCGCCAGAAATTATGGGTGGAAATCTTAAGAGGAATAAGCGCGAATATCCCGGAAGGAGTTTGGCTGAATACGATAAAACTGGATGAATTTAAAAAAAGCCTATCTATACAGGGGACGGGAGCGAATAATATGCTTGTAATCGAGTTTGTCCGCAAATTGGAAGCGCTTCCTTATTTTAGCACGGTTAAACTTGAATCGGTTGAAGAAAGAGGGCAAAAGGCTACCCCCTTGATTTACTTTAAAATTGCAATCGGAGAACGCTGAAAATGGCGATGCCTAAAATCAATTTGCCGCAGATACAGACGAAATATAAAATCATTGCCCTTATGGGGGCATGTGCGGTTCTTTTTGTTTTTTATCATGACCACGCGTATAAGCCGCATGCGGCAAAAATCAAAGACCTGCGCAATGAATTGCTTAGTTTGGAAGATACGATAAAAATCGTGCAGACATTAGAATATCCGGGGCTGGAAAACAACAACCTTATTCTGAATAAAATCGAGGAAAAAAAGAAATATCTGGCCGCGGAAATTAAGGTTGCGGAAGGGGCTTTATCTTCACAGGCAAATTTTTCCAAAATGCTGGAAAAGATTACACAATTGGCAAACGAGGCCGGAATAGAAATAAAGGCTCTCGAGCCGAAAGATGTCGTGGAGAAAGAAAATTATCTGAGCATGTCCTTAATTATGGATATAAACGGACGGTTTTACAACCTGCTTAAATTCATTACGCAGATGAAATCTCTGCCGATATATTTGGAAAGCCTTCAAATCAGCACCTTAGAGCGTCCGGCATTAACTATGCGCTTACAACTATCAATATTAGCAAAATAAATCATGAACAAAAAAATAACCGTACTAACCGATAAAATTAAAAAAATATACATCACTCTTGCGGCAAAGCATTTTTCCCGCAAAGAAAAAAATATTATAATTATCATCGTGTTTCTGCTTTTTACAGTTACATATATTTCCTTAAACTTATGGATAAGTAAGGTAAAAAAAACAAGCAATGTCGTACAGCCGATTGCTCCCGCAAAGGGGCCGTCCGAAAGCATAAACCCGCCGGAACAGCCGCAAAGAAACACAGCGCAACCTCCGACGGAGGTTGCGCTTAAAATTCGGGATCCTTTTCTTGGTTCTTTGGATGAGGACAATGCATTGCAAAAACCGACTGTCGATTTAAGCGTGAACGGAATTCTCTGGGATGGGAAAATTCCTACGGCAATAATTAATTCCAGGGTTGTTAAAATCGGAGACAGCATTTTTGGCAAAACCGTGGTCGACATTGAAAAGGATAAGGTCGTTGTCATGGAAAACGGGCAAATATACATCCTGCATCTCAACAAACAATAGTTTCCATACTTCGATAGAGCAATCCGCTATGATTTTGAAAATGGGGCATAAGCAAATGACGAAACCAGAACAAAAAAGGCCGATTCGCGTCGTACACATTATTACCAGGCTTATTATCGGCGGTGCGCAGGAGAACACCCTGCTCACCGTTTTTGGGCTGCAGTTAAAAGGCGGTTATGAGGTTACCCTGCTCAGCGGCCCGACTACCGGGCCGGAAGGCAGTCTTGTGGAAAAAGCCCTCAAGAAAACTACATTTGTAATTCTGCCGGAACTCCGTCGCCGGATTAATCTGTTTTTTGACCTGATCGCTTTTATAAAACTCTATTTTTTTATTAAAAACGGCAGGTTTGACATCGTGCACACGCATAGTTCAAAAGCCGGCATACTCGGCCGCCTTGCCGCAAAACTGGCAAAGGCACCGATAATTATACATACCATACACGGACTCCCTTTTTATGAAGAACAGCCTAAATTACTCAATAATTTCTACTTTTATCTTGAGCGTTATGCCTCATCGATAAGCGACAAATTGATTTGTGTTTCCCAGACATTGATCGATGAAGCGGTAAGACGCGGGCTTGCCGGCCGTGAAAAATTCATAAAGATATACAGCGGTATTGAATTATCTTTATACGTAAAAAACCCCCAGGCTAAAGAGGCATTAAAGAAAAAACTCGGGATTCCGCAAACAAGCCCGGTTATCGGAAAAGTCGCGCGTTTGTTCCTGCATAAAGGCCACGAATATCTGATTCAGGCAGCGGCGCTTATAAAAGAAAAATGTCCCGAGGCAAAGATATTGTTTATCGGTGACGGCATTCTAAAGGATGAGTTAATCCGCTTAGCGCAGCGCCTGGGCGTACGAGACATGATTGTTTTTGCCGGGCTGATTATGCCGGAGTCTATCCCGTATTATATCCAGCTAATCGATGTTATTGCTCACGCTTCTCTGCATGAAGGATTACCTCGCGCCGTTGTCCAGGGATATGCCTTGGGTATTCCGGCTGTGTGTTTTGACATAGACGGAGCAAGAGATATTGTGCATGATAAAACCAGCGGGTACCTGGTGGAACCTAAGAACGTCAGGCAGTTTGCCGAGCGCTTGATAGACCTTCTGCAGAATAAGGACAAAGCGAAAAAAATGGGAGCGGAAGGGGAGCGCTTTGTACGAGAATCTTTTGACGCACAAGTAATGGTTTCCGCAATAGATTTTGTTTACAGGGAGCTGATAAGATGTGGAACCTGACCTATGCTTATGTGTTTATTTTTGCCTTAATTTCGTCGCTCATAATTATCGGGCAAACGCGAAAACTGGCAATCCGTTTTAATATCGTAGACGTCCCGGATTCCCGGCGTAAGATACACACGGTTTCCATGCCGCTGCTGGGAGGAGTAGGGATGTATACGGCTTTTATCTTTACGATCGGCCTCAACCTTGCCGCCGTATATTTAATGAAGGACAGTGGTATTCTTCCGGATTCAATCAGTCTCTATATTAAGGGGATTACGGCGCGCATGCCGCAGATTTTCGCAATTGCGTTCACGGTTCTCGGCATGGTCATCCTGGGAACGGTGGATGACGTTAAAAGGCTTTCCGCGAAAGTAAAATTAGCCTTTCAGATAGCCCTGGCATTGATTGTTTTTTTCAGCGGTATCCGCGTTAGCCTTTTTATCCCGAATTATTTTATCAGCGCGCTGCTCACGGTCGGCTGGATTGTCGGCATAACCAATGCGTATAACCTTCTGGATAACATGGATGGATTAAGCTGCGGTACAGCACTCATCTCTTCGTTGATATTTTTTCTCGTGGCCTTTTCGCACGCGCATTTTTTTGTCGCAACCATACTCGCTTGTTTCGCCGGAGTGCTTTTAGGATTTCTATTCTTCAATTTTCCGCCGGCGCGCATGTTCATGGGAGACGCCGGCAGCCTTTTTATCGGCTACACATTAAGCCTCCTGACGATCCTTAATACCTTTTATACGCCTGATGCGTCGTTAACTCCGGCGCCGATAATCATGCCGGTCTTAATATTGCTCGTGCCGATTTTTGATACGCTTTCGGTTATCTGCATTCGTATCAGAAATAAAGTTTCCATCTTTACCCCGGACAAAAACCACTTTTCCCACCGTCTTGTGAACAGGGGAATGTCCGCAAAACAAGCAGTTCTTTTTATCTATCTTGTAAGTTTCTGTTTAGGATTAGGCGCATTTTTACTAACTTACCTGGATAAAAAAGGCTGCATGATCGTTCTCCTACAGGCCGCGTGTATCCTGGCAATTATTGTTTTATTGGAGCGAGAAAGTCATTGATTCAAATAATCTTTTCCAGCGTTATTATTACACTCACCGCTTTATGGCTGGCGTCACGTCGTTTAAATGCGATCCCGTTTATGCTGAAAATCATTGTCTTGGGAATAATCACCGTGCTTTTTTACCGTCCCTTAATCGCGGAAGCTTTTTTTATCGCGCCGCATACCATATTTCAAATTACGATTATAATTTTGGCCTTTATGCTTTTCGTTCATAAATACATGCATCCGCAAGAGCCGCTATTCATTTGTATGTTCGACAAGATCTTTATGTCGTTTTTGTTGTTCCTTCTCTTAAGCCTGTTTTTTTCCGTAAACAAGGAAGCAAGTATCAGCCAGATTTTTTACTTTGCGACGCTATATCTGTGGTATTGGACGATAAGCAACCTGCCCGCAGAAAGGCCGGTAGAAAAGCTCTTGCGGATTACGCTTATATGCTCATGTTTGCTGGCAGTTGGCTATGCCTGGTATCAATATGCAATAGGATTCGACCAGACCCGGCTATTTGTCGCCGAAAACTCCGGTTATGCGCCGCAATCAAAAGAATTTATACGGCGGCTTAATTCCGATACGGTTTTTTCTACGTTTCTATATCCGCCTGCTTTTGCCGGGTATTTAGGCGTAATCTTCCTGGTTATCCTTGGATTCATTCGTGAACCGCTTTGCGGCCTTAAAGAAAAAAACCGGCTGATTATTCCTTTACGTACCGGCGGATATATTTTTCTTGTTTCACTTATCCCCATGCTTATCCTCACCAGGTCAAAAGGAGCATGGGCGGCTTTTATTATCGGGCTGATATATTTTGCCGTACTCTACGGATTTAAAAACAAGACAGGAAAATTAAAATCGTTTTTTTTCCTGTGTATGTTTATCGGAGCGTTCTTCTTGATAAAAAACATAAGTTCTACGCATTTACCGACTGTAAAAAACTTTTTAGCCTCTTTCGAGGTTCGTTATGAGTACTGGAAAGCAACGATAGAAATGATTAAGCAACGGCCTGTCTTTGGTTTTGGCCCCGGAACATTTGCCAGTGTCTACCCCGGATTTAAAACCCTATTGGCAGAGGAAACGACCATGGCCCATAACAGCTTTTTACAGATATGGGCGGAAGCCGGATTTGCCGCTTTTGTTCTGTTCGTTAGTTTTTTTGCCGCGGTTTGCGCATCCGGATACCGTTTTATGAAAGACAGCCGCGCAATCCATAATATCGGGATACCCGCGGGCATAATCACATTTCTTATTCATAATCTTACGGATTTCAGCCTTTATGTCGGCCAGGTAAGCCTTATAATTTTTGCCCTTATCGGAATGCTGGTATTGGGAGAAAGATTAACCAACCCTGCAGCGGGATTTCAGGATAAACTTTTTTTGAAAAAGGAACATGCTCCTGCCAGACTGGTATTCGCCGGGATTGCATTTATTATTTCTTTGTTTTATTTAATCAGTACTTACTCGGCAATTTACTATGATAAAGCCGCAGAAAATATTTTCAAAAAGAAGGATTTTAAAACCGCGCTTCTTTATGGAAAAAAAGCCTCTGCTCTTAATCCTTTTTCCGCAGGGTATTGCTTTCACGCGGCGGTAATCTTTGAGGCCCTGGCTATGCAGGAAAATACGCCTGGCGATATAAGACGCGAATATTTTAAAAAAGCAATCGACCGATACGAAGCGGCAGTAAGCCGTGACCCGCTCCTGCCGTATTATCATTATCGTTTTGGCAAGCTTTTGCTTCTAATGTCTAAAGATGCACCCGTATATTCAGGCAAAGCGCGTCTTGAACTGGAAAAGTCGGCACAGCTTTATCCGGTTAATCCGTTTTATCATGAACAATTAAGCAAATTTTATGGTATAATAAATGCGCATGAATTATCGCAAAGCGAGGGGGAAAAAGCGGTAGAGCTGAAAAAATATTATCACAAGGGTACGCGGTAGTGTTCAAAATACAATTCAGTATAACAAATTAGCCGCAAAGTCACCAAGGCACGAAGGGAAACGAACTTTAGTCGGTGGCTTAATAGTCTCTCACAGAGGACACAAAGTCCACAGAGAAACATTAATGATGGAATAAAAAAAGTTATCCATGGAAAAATTTGATTTCTCTGTGTGCCCCGTTAGAGAATTATTTTGAA
Source organism: Candidatus Omnitrophota bacterium (assembly GCA_018895275.1). GTDB lineage: Bacteria > Omnitrophota > Gorgyraeia > B26-G9 > B26-G9 > JAHIOQ01. Next base: position 169 of record JAHIOQ010000087.1, on the reverse strand, counting down.
GATTTACCCCCACACCAAAGATTTTGGTGTGGGGGTTTAGAAGAAGAGGCAGAGATGCTGGCGGAAAAATAAAAAGGAGAAGAGATGATTAAGAAATTTAGTATAAAAAATTTCAAATGTTTTGAGGGAATAAACATTAAGCCAATGGAAAGAGTAAATTTAATTGCTG
>JAHIOQ010000086.1 GCA_018895275.1 Candidatus Omnitrophota bacterium | reverse complement strand
TGTGTCTCCTTTTAGAAGCTTGTTAAAATTGTTTTCTAATTGATTATAATGTCTCTAAAAGGGGGAGGCAAGTATTTTTAACAAAACACTCTGTAACTATTACAGATATAGAAGAATTAACTAAATATTTTTGACAATACCCCATTAGGGGGAAGGGGAGGAATTATGAAAGTATTATTTTGTTCTTCGGAAGTAGTGCCGTTTGCTAAAACCGGCGGCCTCGCGGACGTATCCGGAACATTGCCGGCTGCTTTGGCCGGCGCCGGGGTTGACGTGAAAATCGTTATGCCGCTCTATCGCTGTATAGACAAAAAGAAGTTTAAATTAAAAAAATTGGATAATGATACTTTTCTTGGTAAATTAGGCAACAAAGTCGAGGTCTATTTTATCGAGAATAAAAAATATTTTGACCGGGACGGGTTATATCAGGAAAAAGGAGTGGATTACCCGGATAACCTGGAACGGTTTACGTACTACTGTGAGCAGACGCTTCAGTTGCTCAAAAAAATAAAGTTTAAACCGGATATTATCCATTGTAACGATTGGCAGGCCGGGCTGATTCCGGTATATTTAAAGACCCGTTATAATAATGATCCGTTTTACCGCAAGATGAAGACGGTGTTTACGATTCATAACCTGGGATACCAGGGGCTTTTCTCCGCGGAAGAGTTTTCGCTTACCGGCCTGGACAAGACTCTGTTTTCAATCGAAGGCCTTGAATTTTACGGTAAAGTAAATCTTTTAAAAGGCGCTTTGCTGTTTTCGGATAAGATTACCACGGTAAGTGTCGCGTATGCGCGGGAAATCCAGACGCCGGAATTCGGCTGCGGGCTGGAAGGCGTTTTGCAAAAAAGAGCCGCGGATTTAACGGGTATTTTGAACGGTATAGATTACGATGAGTGGAATCCGCTTAAGAATAAAGCTCTGGTGAAAAATTACGGTCCGGAAAATATCGACGGTAAATATGTAAATAAAACCGCGCTGCAAAAAAGCGTGGGGCTGGCGGTAAATAAAAACGTGCCTCTCTTGGGAATAATCACGCGTTTAGCCGACCAGAAAGGCCTGGATATCTTAACCGCGGTTATTGACCAAATCGTAGGTATGCCGGTACAGTTTATACTTCTGGGAACCGGAGACCAGCGTTATCACGCGTTATTTGAGGAGATAAAAAAGAAGCACAAAAATACATCGATAAATCTGTCTTTCGACGCCCAGCTGGCATACAAGATTTACGCCGGGTCGGATATATTCCTGATGCCGTCTTATTATGAGCCGTGCGGCTTGGGACAGCTGATAAGTTTTACGTTCGGCACTATTCCGCTTGTGCGGCGTACGGGAGGCCTTGCCGATACGGTTATCGACTATGATCCGTTCACGAAAGAAGGCACGGGATTTGTATTTGAGCGTTATGAGGCCGGAGCTTTGCTTGAGGCATTGAAACGTGCGCTGTGTGTGTATAGTGATGCGAAGGCCTGGGCAGGCATAATGCGCCGGGCGATGCAAAGCGACTTTAGCTGGAAAAAGTCCGCTAAGCAGTATTGTTCGCTGTATACCGGGATTAAATCACAGAAGTAGATATGATTGTTATCGGGCTTACGGGTGGCATTGCCAGCGGAAAAACGGTGACGGCAAAGATGTTTCGCCGCCGCGGCGTGCGGGTATTAAACGCGGATACGATTGCGCACCGGGCTCTTTATAAAAACGCATCTTGCTACGCGGCGATTGTCAGAGCCTTTGGCAAGTCGATTCTCGGCCCGGGAGGGGCGATCAGTCGTAAACGTTTAGCGGATATCGCATTCGCCGGTAAAGAGAATTATGATTTATTATGTTCGATAGTATATCCGCGGCTTTTTGGCGATATCGAAAAAAAAATCAAAGAGTATCGTCGGCAGAAATCCGTAAAGGCGGTTGTCGTGGAGGCGGCGATTCTTATCGAGTCCGGATTCTATCGCCGTGTGGATGTCACGCTGCTTGTAAGGGCGCCTGAAAAACTGTGCCGAATGCGTTTAATGAAGAATAAACGAATGAGTTTGCTACAGGTAATCCGGCGGATGAAGTTTCAACTGCCGCTGCGGGAAAAAAATAAATATGCCGATTATGTCATCGATAACAGCGGTGATTTAAAATATACAAAACAGCAGGTGGAAATGCTGTGGAAGCGTTTAACCGAGGTTTTGCCCGTAGGTGGCGGGCAAAACCGGCCCAAGTAAAGGTGGCGCAAGAAAATGCAGCGGCTTTTGTTGGGGTAACTTTTAGAGGGATTTTTATGAAGGGAAAGATGGAGAAAGCTAAGGTACTAAAAACGGAAAATACAAAAAGCTCTGTGGTGGGGAATCCCGACAGAGTAAAAGCGGCAGTTCAGTCGGAAGTGCCGTTGTTGCGGCAGGATAGGGAGGAAAAAACGATGAATATGGATATAGGTGAATTAAAAAAAATGCATGGATCAGGTCTGATGAAGGTTGCCAAGGATTTACAGGTGCAGGGAATCAGCGGCTTGAGAAAGCAGGATTTGATATTTAAGATACTGCAGGCACAGGCGGAGAAGGCCGGGAACATGTTCGGCGAGGGGATTTTAGAAGTATTGCCTGACGGCTTCGGTTTCCTGCGCAGTCCGAATTATAATTATTTGCCTTGTCCGGATGATATTTATATTTCTCCCAGCCAGATACGTAAATTTGATTTGCGTACCGGAGATACGGTAAGCGGACAGATCCGCCCGCCGAAAGAGGGAGAGCGCTATTTTGCGTTGCTTAAAGTCGAAGCGGTAAACTTTGAGTCCCCGGAAAAGGCAAAGGAAAAGATTTTATTTGATAATCTTACGCCTTTGTATCCGAATAGGCGTTTTATCCTGGAAACCGGCGTTGAGGATGTTTCCATGCGCATTATGGACCTGCTCACGCCCATAGGCAAGGGACAGCGCGGGCTTATCGTTGCGCCGCCTTACAGCGGTAAAACGGTGCTTTTGCAGAAAATCGCCAATAGTATTACGGCGAACAATGAGGATGTTATCCTTATCGTATTATTAATCGATGAACGTCCGGAAGAGGTTACGGATATGCAGCGTTCGGTAAAAGGCGAGGTTATCAGCAGTACCTTTGACGAACCGCCGGCACGGCATGTGCAGGTAGCGGAAATTGTTTTGGAAAAGGCAAAACGCCTTGTTGAATGCGGTAAGGACGTCGTGATCCTTTTAGACAGTATTACGCGTCTGGCAAGAGCGCATAACACGGTTGTCCCGCATTCGGGAAAGATCCTTTCCGGCGGTGTTGATTCTACGGCGCTGCAAAAACCGAAGCGGTTTTTCGGTGCGGCACGCAATGTGGAAGAAGGCGGTTCCCTCACGATCCTGGCCACGGCGCTTGTCGATACCGGCAGCCGTATGGACGAAGTTATCTTTGAAGAGTTCAAGGGCACGGGTAATATGGAATTACAGCTTGACCGGAACCTGTTTCAGCGGCGCATCTATCCGGCAATTGATATTAAACGTTCCAATACGCGTAAGGAAGAGCTGCTGCTCGATCCGGAAGAATTAAAACTTATCTGGGTACTGCGTAAAGCGCTGAACGCGCTGAGCAGCGTGGAGGCAATGGAACTTTTGATAGAAAAGCTTTACAAAACAAAAACAAATGCGGAATTTCTCTTGTCTATTTCCAGAAACGGCAAAACGTAGTATAATAATTTTTTTATGGTATAGGAAAGTATAAAACTTTCCTAACCACTGAAACTTCGTAAGGAAGAGTTCTGAGTGCACCAACTTTGTTGGTGCGCGAAGTTTCTTGCGGTCGAAATGAAAAAAGACAAAAGGAGGAAAACGATGAAAGATAAGATTCACCCTGAATACAAAGAGACGACGATTGCCTGTGCCTGCGGAGAAGTGCTGCACACGCGCAGTACAAAACAGAATATCCGCGTGGAAATTTGCAGCCAATGCCATCCTTTTTACACCGGTAAGCAGAAGCTGGTAGATACGGCGGGCCGCGTAGAACGGTTTAAGAAGAGATATGCAAAATAAGGGAGGTTTATTTAGTAAATTCAAAGAACTTGAAGACCGTTTTCAATCTTTGGAAGAACAGATGATCAGTCCGGACGTAGTTAGTAATGCGGCTGCTTATCAGAAGATTGCCAAAGAACGGGCTTCTCTTTTGGGGCGGATAGAAAAATTCCGGGAGTACAAAAAGGTAAGCGAAGAAATAGAACGGCTTAATAAAGTTGTTCGCGAATCCAAAGAAGAGAAGGAATTTCTCGAATTAGTCGCCGAAGAGCTCCAGACACTGCGGCAGAAACATGATGCGCTGCTGCTGAAGCTTGAAGAATACCTTATCGAGCCGGACCCGGACGAAGACAGAAATATTATTGTTGAAATCAGGGCCGGCACAGGCGGTGAAGAGGCGGCTCTTTTTGTCGCGAATTTATACCGTATGTATACGCATTACGCGGATGCCTGCGGCTTCAGAGTGGAATTGATCAACTCGAACCCAACGCCTTTGGGAGGATTTAAGGAAATTATATTTTCCGTTTCCGGCGATAAGGTCTACAAAAAGTTTAAATTTGAAAGCGGAGTTCATCGCGTACAGCGGGTTCCCTCTACGGAAGCCTCCGGCAGGATTCATACCTCTGCGGTGAGTGTTGCCGTGCTGACGGAAGCCGAAGAGATGGATATTGAAATCGATCCAGGCGATTTGAAAATTGATGTTTTCCGGGCTGCGGGTGCCGGAGGACAGCATGTGAATACGACTGATTCCGCGGTTAGGCTAACGCATCTTCCAACCGGTGTTGTCGTTACCTGCCAGGATGAAAGGTCGCAGATTAAGAACCGGGCAAAGGCGCTTAAGGTGTTGCGTGCGCGCCTGCTGGACCATGCGCGCAGGCAGCAGGAATCGAAAATCAGCCGGGAACGGAAAAACCAGATTGGTACGGGGGACCGCAGCGAAAAGATCAGGACATACAACTTTCCGGACCGCCGGGTTACGGATCACCGTATCGGATTGACACTATACAGAATCGAGCAGATATTAGAGGGAGATCTTGAGGAAATCGTTTCGAGCCTTCAAGAGGCGCAAAGACAGCTTAAGCTAAAAGGAACCAAGCAAGACTGACCGCGGGGGGATAAAGATATGGTTGGTTCGGGAAAGATTGTGTTTTTGTTTGGTGTTGTCGTTATGCTCGGCGGGCTTGCCGGGGTAAAGGCTCTTATTGCCGAGGACGATGGCAAAAATCGGGTTATCTTTGAGCAAAAGGTAATCCATCAGGGGCCGTTAAAGCCGGTGGAAAGTGCGCAGGGTATTTCCGGCAAGGATGAAAAAGCCGAAGGAAGCCAGGTTGAAGATACTTCCGGCGGGGAAAAACAGGATAGTAATGATGTCGAGATTATGAAACGTCTGATAGAATTATTGCAAAAAATGTTAGGAGAAGGAAATTCCGAAGGGCTTAGTAAGGAGTTGATAGACCAATTATCCGGGCAAGAAAAGAAAAACCCTGGTATCGATACTGGCGGGTTTAAAGAGTGGGAAGAGCGCCATGAATGGGAAGGACTACGCCAGGAAATGTGGTAAATAATATGGATAAAATACAAGTTGCAGTCTGCAAGCTGCAGATCGCAGGTAGTAAGTAGAGAGTATGAAAAATATGCTGGAGTTGGTGGAAAAGCCGACAATATCAAATATAATGCAATGGGCGTGTTCACGGCTGGAAGATTGCGGCTGCCGCTCATCACGGCCTGAGGTCGAAATTTTACTTGAGTTTCTTTTAAACTGCGGCCGTACGCAATTATATTCAAAGTTGCAATATATCGTTACGGACGAAATTACTGAGCGTTTCAACGATTTTATCACTAAAAGAATCAGCGGTATTCCCCTGCAGTATATCATAAAACAGGCAGGGTTTTACGGGATGCGCTTAAGTATAGAGGATGGGGTATTCATTCCCAGGCCGGAGACGGAGATCCTGGTTGAAGAAGTAATCCGGATTCTTGCGAAGGATATGGCGCGGCCGGCAAAAATATTGGAGTTTTGTACGGGAAGCGGAAATATTGCTGTCGCATTGACAAAGCATGTGCCGGATTGTACAATAATAGCCGTTGATATAAACACCAAGGCGCTGGAATTGGCAAAAACGAATGCGTATGAGCAGGGAGTAGGCGAACGCATTACTTTCCTTCACGGTTGTCTGGAAGCGTCATGGGAGAGTGATTTTCATGGAGAAAGGTTCGATGTGGTTATTGCTAATCCTCCGTATATTGCCCGTCATGAAATAGAAACATTACCGCGTGAAGTGCAGTATGAACCGCATAATGCGCTTGACGGAGGCCCGGACGGGCTTATGTTTTTTAGAAGGATTAGCGGCTGCGGTGTTTATCTTAACCATGGCGGTTATCTTGTGATGGAACACGGCGATTCTCAGGAAAGCAGGGTGCGCGAGATAATTGAAAGCAGTGGATTCTTTGATAATTACCGGTCGGTTCCGGATTTGAACGGTATGGCGCGGGTTATGATTGCGAGGCGGGCTGGTGGATAAGATTGTTATTGAAGGCGGCGTGCCTCTAAAAGGTACGGTTGAAGTCAGCGGAGCGAAAAACGCGGCTTTGCCGATTATTGCCGCTACTTTATTGACCGATGAAAAGTGCGTGATAAAGAATGTGCCGATGCTGCGCGATGTGGCTACAATGCTTAAAATATTGCGTGGTTTAGGGGTAAAGGCGCAGATGGAGGAGAACAGGGTTGTCGTAGAGCCGCTGCGTTATAAACAATGCACGGCTGATTATAAACTTGTCAGCACTATGCGCGCGTCGATTTGTGTTTTAGGGCCGCTTTTAGCAAAGCAAAAGCTTGCCCGTGTTTCCATGCCCGGCGGATGCATTATCGGGCAGCGCCCGGTTGATTTGCATATCAAGGGGTTACAGGCATTAGGCGCGCGGATTAAAATCGAACACGGTTATATCGTCGCCGCGGCAAAGCAGCTTCGCGGCGGGAATGTGTTTTTGGGCGGAGCGTACGGATCCTCGGTACTGGCGACCTCTAATGTGATGATGGCCGCGGTTCTCGCCAGGGGCAGAACGATCATTGAAAATGCCGCCTGTGAGCCGGAAATGGTTGACCTGGCGAATTTCTTGATAAAGATGGGCGCGAAAATTAAAGGACAGGGCACCCCGCTTATTGAGGTAGAAGGGGTTAAGTACCTGCACGGCGCGGTGCATTCAGTGATCCCTGACCGGATTGAGGCGGGAACCTATGTGCTTGCCGCCGCTATAACCGACGGAGATCTGATTATTGAAAGAGCGCGGATAGAACATCTCTCGGCTTTAATTGATAAATTACAGCAGGTAGGAATATCAATAAAGGCGCAAAAAGGCGCTGGTATACATGTAAAACGCAGGGCGCGCTTGTTAAAGCCCGTGGACATTACGACATTGCCGTATCCGGGGTTTCCTACGGATATGCAGGCGCAGATGATGGCCTTGGCGGCGGTAAGCGACGGGATTAGTGTTATAACCGAAAAAATTTTCCCTGACCGCTTTATGCACGTGAGCGAGCTCAACCGTATGGGAGCAAATATCTTTTTGGAGGGAGCAAGCGCGATAGTTAAGGGAGTGAAAAGATTAAGCGGCGCACCGGTAATGGCATCGGATTTAAGGGCATCCGCGGCGTTGGTTTTAGCCGGGCTTGTCGCAAAAGGAAAGACCGAGGTTTCAAGGATCTATCATCTTGACAGGGGGTATGAGAAGCTTGAACAAAAACTTGAAAAAGTCGGCGCGAAGATAAAAAGAGTAAAGGAGTAAGTTCCCTTGCTTAGACGCCGGGAAAATCCCTTACGGTATTTTCCTCGGCAAGCTTCGGGATTAATTCGCAGACGGCCTGAGGGCCTATCATTTACGCAATTGAGATTGCGTAAATGATCTGCTCATTAAGGAGGTGAGAAAGTGGCTGTAGTTATTCGAATGTCAAGATTAGGGGCAAAGAGAAAACCGCATCATAAAATTGTGGTTACGGAACAGCATACGCCTCGTGACGGACGGTTTATCGAACAGATCGGATACTATGATCCGTCGAAGAAACCGGCTTTAGTGGAATTAAAGGAAGACAGGGCGGCATATTGGCTCAGTGTCGGGGCAAAGCCCACGGCAACGGTGAAAAGTATCTTCAAGAGCAAAAAAATTTCGCTGGAAGCAAAAAAGGGGGGAAAATAATGAATAGAGGGGCAATGCTGTTGTTAATCGGTATGATGTTTTTTTCGGTTGCCGGATGCGTGGGGTTATCCAGAACGGCAAAACCGGATTCCGGTAGTGATATTTATGCTGCAGCGCTGCCGACAATGACGCAGACGGAGCAGTTTTATCTGCGTACCTGGCAGCATTCGGCGGAGATGGCGGAAGAGGCGAATGAATTTGACCTGGCAGTACTTTATTATACTAAGGTTAAAGATTACTTCCCGGACACAAAAGAGGCGGCGCAGGCAGAAAAACGGCTGAAAGCTTTAGGGGCGGCAGAACAGCAGCCCGATAGTGATGAAGCGCTTTTCTCCATGCCCGAAATGGAATAATCAATAATAACCAAATTAAATATGAATAACCAATGACCAAGATACAATCATCAAACAATAACCAGTTTGAATTTGAAATAACCAATAATCAAACTTTGAGTTTGGGATTTTAGTCATTGGGTATTGGTTATTATTTGGTGTTTGGAATTTGGTGATTGGTGATTTGAAAAGTTTCTTGTTTTTGGTGAGTGGTTATTTTGACAATACGAAGGCCGAAGAAACGATAGTTATTATGAAAATTGATGTTTTAACCTTGTTCCCTGCGGTTTTCGATGGAATTTTTGGCGAATCAATTCTTAAACGGGCGCAGGAGAAGAAGAAAGTAAGCATAAACGTTCATAATTTGCGTGATTGGACGCATGACAAGCGCCGGACGGTAGATGACAAGCCTTTTGGCGGAGGGCCGGGAATGGTCATTAAACCGGAACCTGTTTATGAGGCGTGTGACGATCTTTGTAATAAAAAAACACATATTATATTATTGACGCCGCAGGGAGAACCGTTTTGCCAGGATACGGCACAGGAGCTAATTTCCTATAAACATATTCTGCTTATTTGCGGCCATTATGAGGGTTTTGATGAACGTATCCGTAAGCTGGCGCATAGGGAGATATCCGTCGGAGATTATATCCTGACCGGCGGAGAGATTCCAGCGATGGTGGTCATCGACGCGGTTACGCGGCTGATTCCCGGGGTGCTTGGCGAGGAAGGTTCATTACATACGGAAACTTTTACGGACAATCTTCTTGAATATCCGCATTATACGCGGCCGCGGGTTTTTCGGAAAATGAGAGTGCCGCAGATACTTTTAAGCGGAGATCATCAGAAAATTGAAAAGTGGCGCAAACAGCAATCTTTAAAAAGGACACGGGAAAAAAGGAAAGACCTGCTGGATAAATAAATTTTTGAGCGTACGGCTTTTGTAAAAATTGTTTGCCACAAAGGCACAAAGTCACAAAGAATACGGAGAAAAACTAAAATATAAAGTTTTCTATTTTGATATTTTCTCTGTGTGCTCTGAGGGCTCTGTGTGAGAAATTTTATTGGCGCCTGGGCGCAGGCTTACGGGGTAAATCTCTTTGATATTTCCCCCGCAACGCCTCAGGCATTAATTCGCACCTGTAATTTATGTCGGCGGTAGCCTCCATAAATTATGTGCTCATTTAGTCCGGCTGCAGGATGTCGGGAAAATCTCTGGTGACATTTTCCCTCCGCAGCTCGGACATTAATTCGCCCAAATCACTTAGTTCGTTTCACTCTCTAAGTGATGGGCTCATTCAGGAGGGTAGGATAGTGGCTAGAAAGAAATCGGAAAAAAAATCTACAGTTGACTTTTCTCCGGGAGATGTCGTAAGGGTACATGTAAAGATACCGGAAGAGGAAGGTAAGGTGCGCATCCAGGTGTTTGAAGGGGTTGTCATCGGAAAGCACGGCGGCGGCATAAGCCGGACATTTACCGTGCGACGGGTATCCTACGGCGAAGGCGTGGAGCGTATATTTCCTCTGCATTCACCGATGATTGACTGTATTGAACTTGTGCGTAAAGGCAAGGTTCGGCGGGCGAAATTATATTATTTAAAGGACCGTAAAGGTAAAAAGGCAAAGATAGAAGAAAAGAAAGAGGTAAATATAGAGGTAAATATAGAAGAAAAGAAAGAAGAGATTCAGACAGAAGGGGTTTAAGCCGGTGTGGGAATTTGAGGCCGCACTTTTTGATAAAGGTATTGAATCCGTTGCCGGAGTGGATGAAGCTGGGCGCGGGCCTTGGGCCGGCCCCGTGGTCGCCGCGGCGGTTATCGTTTCGCGTAACTATGAATTTTGCGCAAAAATCAACGATTCGAAAAAATTAAGCCCGCGGCAGCGCCGAAAGGCATTTGAAGAGATTACCGCTAAATGCCTTTATAGCTATGCCGTGGCAGACCAGGAATATATCGATAGATATAATATCCTTAATGCCGCGCTTTTTGCCATGGCTCAGGCCGTAAATAGTCTTAAGTGTCCTCCGGGCTGGGTAATCGTTGACGGCCCGCATAAACCGGATATACCCTTTCCCTGTACGGCAGTGATTGACGGTGACGCAAAGAGTATTTCTGTTGCCTGTGCCTCCATTGTCGCGAAGGTGATCCGTGATGAGATGATGTGCGAATACGATAAGCAATATCCGCAATATGGATTTAGCAGCCATAAAGGTTATGGAACAAAGGCGCATGCGGATGCGCTCAACAGGTTCGGGCCGTGCCCTTTGCATCGAAAATCCTTCCGGCCGATCAAGGAATTTCTTAAAAACACCGAATAATTTTAGCTAAAAATGAAAATGGCGAAAAAACGCCTATTTCCTGGGGATTTTGCCGTAATTTCGAAATGCAGGCGGCTTTATTTTTGCAACCAATTAGTTTTTAATATGTTATATTACCAGAATTGCAGAAAAATTTTTGCATTTTAGCATATTCTCGGGTATAATTTATTATTCTTTTTAACAACGCATATTTCATACAACGCATGAAATATGCAGGCGATGAGAATTTATTGTTGTACTCACTGTGTTGATTGGAATTAAGATACTAGAAAAATTTAAAATGTCTAAGAGAAAATAATGTTTATGTGGAAAAAAATACGAAAACTTAAGTATGTTACAAAGGTTCTTCTTATAAGCACGATCGTGTTATTTATGAATTGTGCGGGGTTTTTCGGGTTAAACAGAGAAGCGATATAGAAAAGAAATAGGAACGCAAAGTTTTAGGATTAATAATAAAATGAAAAAATCAAAAACAATTTTAAAATTAGCCGCAATCCTGCTTATCCAGATTTTTGCGTCGAATTTTTCCTGTGGCATGGCCGAAGAGATTTCCTGTAAACAAAACAAGACTAACATCGGTACTCTCGCTCCGGAATTGGTGGTTCCCAGCGAAAACATCAGGGATGTGTTTATTAATACGCCAAAGATTACGAGAGATAATAATCCAGCATTGGATGCTGTAGTAAATGTGGTACAGAGACATTTACATCGCATCCTTGTTTATGATGAGGTAAAAAATATTAGACTTGGTGATGTGCCACAAGAGGATAAACCTTTTATAGAAAATGTGCTTGCTAATCCCGAAAGGTTGAACGAGGTATTTAGAAAGTTGTTTGGAGAAGAACTTGAAATCGAAAAACTCAGCAGGATTTCAGTTAATTATCTTGGTACTGGATATTATAAAAATGTATTTTTAGTTTTTATGGATATTACTCATGATGGGAAAAAGAAAAAAATTGATTTTATCTTAAAAGTTACGAAGCCAGGCGCATTGGAAGAAGCAACGGGTATTGAGCAAGAAGATGTGAGTGAAGCTCAGGTAAAGAATTTTGTAGAAGGAATTGTTGATTCAGCAGAATTACTTTATGTGTATGGGTTGCATCCTGCCTTCGGTTTATTTTTTATCTTTAAAAAAAGCATTGGGGATATAGATACTTTTCGGGGGGTTATTATTGAAACTACGAAGAAAGGCAGAACTCCTCGGCAGGTAGAAGGCATCTTGCGTTCAAAAATTACTGATGCCAGGATTGATATTGAAGGATTCAAGAAGCAAAGAGAACTTTTATATAGGCAATGCATAGCAACCTATGTATTGGCGCATAAGGTCTTGGGAGGGGAAAGCATAGATGATTTTTTCCCCAACAATATAATATTGGAAGATGTCGGCAGGATAAGATCAAGATATGAACCGCAATTAGTAGATCTCGATACATTGAGAAGAAAAGGAAATTGGGAATTTGTCGGACAGCTAATAGTAAGTGCTGTAGATGAAAAAAACGGATATTTTGTGCATGTGATTTTTGATGCAATATTGGATGTGTATGGCAAAGAAGAGGGAAGGGATTTATTGAAAGGAGTTTTGGATTTTTTAGAAAAGCGTATTCAATATGACCCATTTGCCAGATTCTATAAAGAAGAAGTTATTGAAGAATGGAAGTCCTATGTCATGGCATACCTTCAAGAGGAGATTGCTTCTTATGAAAGAATAGAGTGGTTTAATGTGGAAAGAGTAAGGGACATTGCTTTTTTACCCGATGAAGTGAAAAAAATTATTCTTAAGGTCTTTAAAGGGTACTCTCTTAAAGATGCGGCTTCATTACAGACGAAAATGCTTAGTATCGTTGATGAGAGAAGAGCTTTTTTAGAGAACCTGGATTTAAGGAGCCCCGATATAACTATAAGAAATAAAGCCGGAAAAGAAAGGTTAAGAGCAATAGAGGAAATCGAGTTTGAATTTAGGAAATTGGTTAAAAGGGGTATTATGGATAGAATATTGGGGGGGGTAAGCAGGAGATTGTCCTTATTAAGATCAGTTATGAATATTCGATCAGAAGGCAAAGATATTTTAAATCCCTTCCCGGAGATTCTTGAAATTGTAGAGCAAGCGATATAGAAAAACAACAAAAATAACTTTAAAATTCTGTGCAACCTCATATCTCCCAACACAAATTTTATGCTTAACATCTATTTTTTCAGGCTATTTTCAGGCTATTTTTTTCTTTGGTTTGTTTTTTTAATTATGCTATAATAATATTCATGAAAAACCTGGAACCTCAATGGGACCTGGTAAAGGCGCAAAAACATATCAAGCTTGCGGGGATATTGGTGATTGTCGCGGGAGTGGTCGGATTAGTTACGAGTCTGGAAGATTTCATTTCTCTTGGCCGGGATATCAGCGCGTTTATTTTTCCTTATCTGTTTGATATCATTTGTTTTTTCCTTTCTATTGTTCAAATTCATGCCGGAACTGCCTTGCGCAAAAATAAGGCATGGGCCGTGCCGGGGATATATATCATTCTGGCTTTAAGGGGAGTTCTTGGGTTTTTTGACTATGAGGAGTTGCTCTCAGCGGTTATTGTCGGAGGTTATTTCCTCTATATATTGAGGCCGCAAAGGGCCGGATGGCTGTTCAAAGCGGATGCAAAGGTTTTACTGAGAGACTATTCTTGACATCTATACTGGTTTAGGGTACAATTTATATGGAAAAACAACAGATCAGACAAGCAATACTGAAAAAATTAAAAGCGCAAAGAGAGGAGTTAAGGCAGAAAAAGAGTCTAAATATTAAAAAACAATTGTTTTCGCAACCTCCGTTTATAACAGCAGATACAGTAATGTTTTATATAGCAAAAGATGGAGAAGTAGATACGACGGCGATGATTAAGGATGCGCTGGAAATGGGGAAAAAAGTGGTGGTGCCTGTGACATTGGTAAAAGAAAAAAAGATTATTCCTTCTCAGATGATTGATTATCCGAGAGAGCTCGAGGAGGGTCCGTATGGAATCTATCAGCCGAAGAGACGATATGTGCGAAAAGTTCCGTTGAAAGATATTGATGTGATTATTGTTCCCGGAATAGCCTTTGACCGGAAGGGCAATCGTCTCGGCCGCGGAGGCGGATACTTTGATAGGTTTCTCGCTAAGCTGAAAAAAAGAAACATACCGATGTTCGGCATTGCTTTTAAATTTCAAATCTTGAAACAAATCCCTGTTTTCTTTCATGATATACCGGTTGATAAGCTTATCTATGCTTAATTGACCGGCTATCCTTATTTTCCTGCTTTTCCACCTTGCTAATGTTATTCTGTTAGATTTGTAAGATGCTGGGGTTGTTCAACTCAAGGAGGTGAAAGGCACGCTATGAATTCAATGAATATCATAATATGGGTAAC
>JAHIOQ010000085.1 GCA_018895275.1 Candidatus Omnitrophota bacterium | reverse complement strand
AAGTTTTAGTTTTTCTCTGTGAAATCTGTGTTATCTGTGGTTAAAAGAGGAAGCATTATATCGTCAGGCTGTTGCAGAATAACTGCTTTTCCGGAGAAAGGTAAACTTTTTTAACAAAACGCTATAATTTATGAAAAAAATATTTAAACTTATTTCGTTTGTTTTAATTCAGACTTTCCTGGTGACGGATTTTACCTTGGCTGCGGAGATTAAGCTTTTCAAGGTTAATCATCAAGCAACGTCTTTTTTAAGCCCTGCGATTAATATGGGCTTAGACGTATTGCGCGGTATTTTTCAAAGTTCCGCGTCTAAGCAGAATGATTTATCCGTGCAACTGCTACCCCCTGCTCCTTTGAATGGAAATGAGGAGAAGATTTCCAATGAAGAGTTTTTCTACAGCGATTCTTTAGGTAGTTATATCTCAAGGCGGCCTTTAAAAGTGGATGCTTCGGTTGTTCAGGCAGCGGCAAGGATTGGGATTAAACTGGAATGGGATGACGCGGGAAGAATCGGCAGCATCAGCTTTTATAATGCCAGAAGGCTTTTGAAAGAATTAGGCATGGAAATGATGAGCCATCGCGAGTACTGGCAAATTCTTCGTGAGGCGTGCATCGCCGGTGACAGGGAAATGGTCCGGGAGCTCTTGTCTGACAAATACGCGGAGTGGCTGGATGTCATATTCATTAAGAAGAATGATAAATACTATATGGTTGAGCATCCTGCGATTAAAAGCGACGGTACATGGGATAAACAGGCGGATAGGCAAAAGATGCAGGAAATTGACATGCCCGAAGGCCGGCATGCCTGGTTTCAATTTGAAGAAGATTTTAAAGACATCTATGCGGTTATTGATGAAAAGATGGGGTTTCCTTACAAAGAGAGAGTGGATAAGCAAAGGAAAAGAGGAAGCAATGTTTTAAAATTCTGGGATGTATACACGGATTTAGCCGAAAGCGGAGTCGGCGCAATACGTGGTTATGTTACTTCTTCCGGCACGCCTTCGCTTGATTGCGCCATACCTCTGAGCGTGGACAACGCGCCGCTTTTAATGCTGCGCGGCTGTTGTAAAGAATTGCCCCAACCGCCGATTGCCTCAACGGTACTTGAGCGGATCAACAGTTTTATTAAAGAGTACGATTCGGCCATGGAACAAAGGCAATATGCGCTGTTTTATGATAAGAGAGAATCTCTTTTTTCGCTGCTGTCCGAGCAGTTTACGGATGAAATTATCCAACAGGTAAGAACAGGACGGGAAAACAGCCTTGTTAAAGTCAGGGAAAAGATTTCCGATATGCTGGGTTTTTTGAAATTATACGCGGTGTCTTTAGATGAGCGTAATTTTGCCGGGCGTATCGATACACTAAGCCGGAATTTGTTCGGGGTGAGTAAGAACGCGATAGATTTTGATGCTTTTCGCGGGTTTATTCGTTCAAGCAGAAGCAGACTAAATGCGGCGCTGAAACCGGGAACCCTGAAACCCATAGTTTTCGTCATGGGGCATAAGGCTCCGGATACGGATACGGTCATAAGTTCTTTGTTTGAAGCTTACCGGAACCATCTCATAAATCCGGATGTCGTTTATATTCCTGTGGTCCAGGCCGGACATATCCCGGATGAGGTTAAATTACTGCTGAATGATCCGGAGCTTTCCGATTCTATACTGCTTTTCAACGAGAATGATTACAAGCAGGCACGTGAATCCGGACAGGCGAATTGGATTTTGGTCGACCAGAACGTAAGCGAAGTCCAGAAATTCGTTATATCCATTCTTGATCATCATACTGCCGGCCAGCCGGCATTAGACAGCGACGTAGCTAAAACTATTGAGATTGCCGGTTCTACTACCGGCATGGTTGCGCAGAGATTTAACGGGATGGGGCTGAGTATTACCGGAGAGATGGCGCGTATCTGTTACGGCGCCACGCTTATGGATACGGAAAATAAAAATCCGTCAAAGATGACCTTAAAGGATCAATTGGTTATGGACTCCTTAAGGCTGGAAGCGGGTATTGATGATGGCGCAGAGGCCGGCAATTCCACGGTTTTTTATCAGACCTTAATGAGCGCGCTGCTGAATACCGATGATGCCGAACATCTTTTTGTAAGAGATTATAAACAGGATTGGGGGTTTGGTTTTGCCGTTGCCAAGATGAAGTGTGTTTTTGACAGGCAGTCGGGTGCGGTTAAAAAGAAAGATGTTTTAGAGAGATTGATTGAATTGGCAAGGCAAAACAACCGGGCGTATAATTTTCCGGTTACCCTGGTAAAGGTAGTTGACTATGAAGAGGACAACGAAACCGTTTACAAGGAAAGGATGTATTTTGTATTTAATGACGATGTCCAGGAAGGGTTCAAGAAAGAATTATTCGATCTTTTAAAGACTGTGATTAAAAAGCAATTTTCCGCATCAACGCTGAATATAACGGAAGAAACTGATTTTATCGAGTGGCAGGGGGTAAAAAGACAGCTTTCCCGCAAGAAGATTGCTCCGGTACTGCAGCCGGTGGTCGAGGCGTTTAATACATATTTTTATTCCAAAGAATTGGATCTGTATGTGCGCCGGGAATTTCTTAAAATTACGGACCGGGTAAAAGAAAAAGCGGCTGAATTGGGGATCGAACTTTCTGAAAATGAAAACGGATATGTGAATTATGTCAGCCCTTATGAATTTATGCAGTTGATGCAGGAAATGGGCTCTACGATCTTATCGCTTAAAGAATACAGCATGGTAAGGAGCGAGTCCCGGCAAAGAAACGATAGCCGGATGGTCGCAACGCTTGAATCACCTGGCTTTGTGGAGGTGCTGGATACGGTGGTGTTGGATTATGATCCCGAAACCCAGCGCGGAGACGTTATCGAGCATCCGCGGATTGAAAGGGACAGCCGCGGCGGGTTTCGTATAAACGGCGAGATTAAAAGGCAAATGCATATCCCGGCGGCAAAACCGGGGCTGATTGATTTGGATGACGTAAACCCAAAGACCGGCTTTCCGGATAAGGTATTTTATTTCGGCGATGATATTTCGCATAAAAAAGGAAAATTGTCCCGGTACTGGTCCCCTTATGGAGAGGGCAGCTGGGTATTTACGCGTGGCAGTATTTTTATGTACCGTATACCCTGCATTGACGGAAAAGTGCGTCCGGATGAAATTCAGACAAATTTGGGCGTTCGCCCCTGCCGGAAAAAAATAGATTCGCCAAAGATATTTAATGCCGTCATGGACGGAAAAGTTTTCACCAAAATTATTAATGAAGAAGGAGTATTTGTCTATAAAGACGGTTTGCTGCAAAAAGATAACTCGGTTTTTCCGTTTGAGGATATTACGGGAAAAATTCGTGAAAAATTATTACCGGTTGATGCAAAAGAGCATAGCCTGGATATCGGACTTTATTTGAAAAATATGATCTCTGCCGAGGTCTTAGCGGCTTGTGAAACCGGTACGCTTGGCAGGATAGAACTGCACTATGCCCCGATGCATTATTTGAAAGAGGCGAATTCGCAGCTTTTGGACGGTTACGAGGACATCTCTTTTATGGACCCTGATGGATGCTCTATCGGGTGGTTTGTTAAGGAAGGGGCTTCCGGAACAAAGGATATCGTGATTACGGATGTACGCGGGAAATCCAAACTGATGCATATCTTATATGGTCTGAGGCTGCTTGGGGTAGGCGACGATAAGGTTTGCGTTTATGATTACGGATTTGATTTTGAAAAATTTGCGGCAGAGACGATAAATAACAGCTTGAGCCTAAAGGATAAGGCAGATATTGTTGCCGTCGGCAAGTCGGTATTTGGCCGCAAGTTGCTTAGAAAGATAAAATTCGGAAAAATCTATCTTAAACTAAAGGAAGATATGCGCGATGCGGGATTTGACAGCGTGGAGAAATTTTTAAAGGTGTGGATTATCGCAGCCGCCGCAAATAAGCCGGCGGCAGAAGCTCTATTTCCCGAATTTTTTCAAATTCCGTTTGTTTCGGATACGGTTAAAAAAATGCAGTCGATTATCGATGAGCCTTTAGGCATGAAAGAACTTTTGGTCTACTGGTATTACGGGGATATAGTAGAGGATTTTGTGCGCATTATTACCACCTTGAATACCCGGACGATTGAGATTACGAAATTTGTCAAGATGCTGCCGCCGCAGTTGGCTGAGGCAAGGCTTTCAGGTAACGCGGTTTTGTTTTACGAAGAACAAGGAGGAACCGTTAGTATTGATTTATCGGATTATATCCGGATAGAAAATAATAAGGACATATCCTTTAATCCGCAGGTAACACAACACTTGCTGGAGAAAGAATTGAAAGATTTTCCGGCTGCCTGCGCGGGTATAAAGCATATTTTTGGATTCGTGACGATGTTTTCCGGATTATTGAATGTGCCGTTAACCGATTACACGCTTTTACCGGATTTGGCGGAGTTAAGGAAGAAGTTTGACTTGGATGTCCTGGAGAAATCTGTGATTGATATTAATGTTTTAAAATTTCCGCTGGACGCCGATCTGTCGTCCGTAGGGAGTCTACCGGTTGGCGGTTATCCTTTTGGCGAGCTTGCCGCGGATTTCGTCTGCGCGGCGATTGGCCAGGGGGCTAAGAGATATGTGCATGCCGGAAGCTGTGGGATTTTTGTGAAAGACCGCAGCGAAATAGAAGAATTTAACCTGAGAGCCGGTGATCTGGTTGTTCCGGAGGCAATTTATGATAAACAGGGGAATTTCCTGTCTTATTTAAACGCGCGAAAAATAGTCGATGCGGCTAAACATATCTTAGACAGGTCGCGCCGTCCCTACCGCGTAATAAAAAGAAGCAATGGAAAACTGGAATTTTCAGAAGGCGTTCCCTTGGATGAAAACCCCGCGGAATTGATAAATATTATTATTACCAATCATACAAGCGTGGACAGCCCGCTGGAGGAAGATTTTAAATGTGTGCAGACATTGCAGGATGCCGGCATGGGCAGTGTTGATTGTGAAACCGCGAAGGTTGTTGAACGCATGCTCTCACAAAGGGTATATTTTGATTATGAATTTATGTTTTGGGTCTCGGATGTACCGGGGGAAAAAGGCGCTACTTTAGCTGCTGAAAAGGAGTTGCATCCAATAACGCATGATACGCGCCTGCGTAAAGTGCAGGGATTAATGAGCGATATTTTTATGTATCTGCGTTTTAAGGAGCAGAAACGGGAAGAAATTGCCGCTGAAGAGATGTCTAAGTGTGTGCGGGTAAGAGAGCAGGTGGTTGGTACCGTGGAGGATGCCATCGCGGAAATAGAAAAAAGGCGCAGGGAAAAGAAAAGGGTTTCCGATGAAGGATTCAGTGTTCTTGTTTCAGGTCTGAGCGCTTCCGGGAAAACTTCAAGGGTGGCTAAGGTGATTGCCGGGCATTTCGGCTGTAACGAGATCCTGAGCCAGGATCATTATTATTTAGGGAAGAAGTTTATGGATGCGCATGGCTTTACTAATTATGATGACCCCAGGGTTGTTGAGCTTAGCCGGTATGGCCTGGACATCGCTAAGGCAAAGAAAAAACAGCCGTTTAAAAGGCCGGTTTATGTCTTTACGGAAGGTGGTAAAAGAGTTGGAGAAAAAGATTTTTATCCGGATGATGCTGTGGTCGGGGAAGGGAATTTTGTCCTGGTTGATGAAGTTGCGGAGCAAGGGGACTTTAACATATTCGTCAAAGTCGTAGAAATCGGACAGATGATTAGAAGAATAAAAAGAGATGTTATCGAAGGGAGGACCGGGCAGACATTTCGGGAAGCATTGATACAGCTGTTTACGCAGGTTTTGCCGGCGCAGAAGGAATTTTTAGAACCGACGGCAAAAAATGCGGACATGATTATTTACAGCTATTATGACGCGGAAAAAGAGGCTCCGGGAATAGGCTCTTTTGAATTGCAGGCAAAGGTAAAAATGGATAATGGAACTATTATGGAAGCGCTGGAGGATAAATTGCTCGGCGCGGAAAAAATCGCGGAGGATGTAATCCAAAACGATGTTTATTATACACCCCGGGACAGGAGCTTGTTTGAGACAACCGGTGAGATCCTGCGCTTAAGAGAGCAAAACGGCAAACGGAGCTTGACTTATAAGGGGCCGTTGATGGATTCGAAATTTCGTAATAAGCCGAAGCTGGAGATGCCTTTTGAGCGGGAATTGATTCCGTATCTGGAACAGGATTATAAGGTTTTTGACAGGGTAAAAAAGATAAGGTCGGTTTACCGTCTTGGTGATTTGATTGTAAATTTTGATCAGGTTGAAGGCCTGGGCTGTTTTATCGAAGTTTCGCTGCATCAGACGGAACGCGGCAAAGAAGACGACAGGAAGATTCAGATGTTATTGGAGAAATTGGGTTTTGCACATAACGATATAATAAGAGAAAGTTATCTTGAGTTAAGCCAAAGCCGGAAACTTATGGAGCGGTTTAAATCCAGAGATGATACGGCCTTGATATTTTTGAAAGGCGCGGAACAGGGCGGATTGCATCCTCAGGTAAAGGCAAGAATCCTCGCGCAGTTGAGCCAATGGTTTGAAATTGTCGAAGGAGAAGAACACGCGGTTTCTTTCAGAGAGATGATTGACCGCTGGGGAACGGGATATTTCAAGTATCATTTTCTCGAAAAGATAAAAGAAAACCAACGTTTCCCTGCGGATTTTGTCGGGGAGTTGGAAGGAGCTTTAGAAAATAGAGACGAGAAGCGATTTAATGCATGGCTGGAAAAGGCGAAAGAACTGGCGCAAGAAGATGGTAAATTTTTGATGCAGTTATTAGTATATGAATATTATTCCGGCGCCGGAGAACAGCTGCTTTTAAAATTAAAAGACGGTGTTAATCTGGATAAAGAAGGCAAATCGCTGCAGACGTATGTAAAAGAAAAGATTATCGGTGCTACTTTCTGTTATGATGCGGATTTTAAACAGTCCCGCGGTATTATCAAGAAGGAATTGCAAGGCGGAGTGCTTAGGCCGGTTATGGAAAAGGCATTAGCAATTTCCGGGAAAAGAGGATACGAAGCGGAACGATTTATTTCGTCAATTTTTAACGGAATACATCGTGCGGATTTTGGGCCGGAATTAGAGTTGGAGTTTAAGACGCTGACGAATGCGGACATTGCTGTATTTAACCGTGCTTTTGATAAATGGGAAGCGGAGGAATCTGCATTAAAGCCTATAGAAACTTTAGACGCTGTTGCGGCAATGCATCTTGTTGAACAGGCAATATGAAAAAAGTTATTTTCCCTTTTTCTTGTATTCTTTCCCCCTTATATAATATAATCGAATAATTATGGAAAAGGTTATTCTGGTTACCGTAAAGCTTTTCGAGTCTAGCGATGAATGGTCATTGGATGAATTAAGCGATGAATTGCGGCTTTTGACGCGTACGGTTCAAGGCGAGGTTGTCGCTGAGATCAAATGCAAGCGGATGAAGCCGACGCCGGCTTTATATCTGGGCAAGGGCAAGGTCGAAGAATTGAATGAATTGGTCAGGCAAACGAGTGCCCGGACGGTGATTTTCAATAATGACCTGAACCCGACGCAGCAGCGCAATCTGGAAGAGGCGTTTTCCGTAAAGACGATTGACCGGACGCAGTTAATCCTGGATATCTTTGCCCGGCATGCCAAGACCCGGGAAGGAAAGGTGCAGGTGGAGCTTGCCCAGCTGCAGTATCTTCTGCCGCGGCTTTCCGGCAAGGGCATTGCCTTATCCCGTCTCGGCGGCGGTATCGGCACGCGCGGCCCGGGAGAGCAGAAACTTGAAATCGACCGGCGCAGAATCCGCAAACGTATCAGCCGCCTTACGGATGATATTCAATCCCTGGGAAGGCGGCGTTTTGAACTGCGGAAAAGGCGCGTTGAAAACGCGCTTTCCAGCGTTGCCCTGGTCGGCTATACCAATGCCGGAAAATCAACCTTGCTTAACGCCCTGACCAGCGCGCATGTAAAGGCAAAGGATGAGATGTTTAGTACGCTTGACCCGGTCACAAAGAGATTGATCCTGCCGGAGAGCAAACAAAAAGTGCTTTTTTCCGATACCGTAGGTTTTTTACATAATCTGCCGCATCATCTGATTGAGGCGTTCAAGGCAACCTTAGAGGTGGTTACGGAAGCGGACCTTCTCTTAATCGTGCTCGATATTTCAAACCCGCTCATCCATCAGCATAATGACGCGATTTGGGAGGTGCTTGGGCAGCTGCAGGCGCAACAGAAGCCTGTGCTCTATGTTTTGAATAAGATTGACGCCCTGGCGGAAAATGAACGCCTGGTTGAACGATTCCAGCACCGTTTTCACAATTGCGTAGCGGTTTCCGCGCAGTACGGTACCAATATCGACAAGCTGGTTAATAAGGTGGAACATCAGCTGCTTCAGGCAACTACGGTAATCGAAGTATTCATTGAACATGCCAAGATGAAGCTGTTGAACATAATTCATGAGCAGGGCCGCGTATTGCGCTGCGACTACACGGAAAACGGCGTATCCGTACAGGCAAAGCTGCCGCTTTTAATTGCAAAAAAGCTCTTGACAGAAATTTGAGCGGTATGATAAAATATTAGCACTCTTTTGTTAAGAGTGCTAATAACAGGTGAAAATATGCGGGTAGATATAGAGGCAAGACGAGATAAAATATTACGGATTATTATTAATACGTATATAGTTACGGGTAATCCGGTAAGTTCGCGCATGATCTGCAAGCAGTATCGCTTGGATTTATGCCCGGCTTCGGTGAGAAATGTAATGGCTGACCTGGAGGAGCGCGGCTATATAACCCATATGCATACTTCTGCGGGCCGCGTACCTACGGATAAAGGATATCGTTTTTATGTGGATAAGCTGGTGGAACACTCAGGGCTTACCCCGCAGGAACGGGTTACGATTGATAAGGAATATCTGGAGAAACGCAGGGCATTGGAAGAGGTTATCCACAAAACCTCTGGCATACTTTCCAATTTTACGAATTATATAGGCATGGTGTCGCAGCCGGCGCTGGAGAGGAGCCGTTTTAAGCGTATCCAGTTTACGCAGTTAAGCCGGCATCTGGTATGCGTGACATTAGTTACAAACGCGGGGATAACGAAGAGCTCGGTAATCGGGTTTAATTTGAGTATAGACGCGGATAACCTGCAGCGAATCGAGAGTTTTTTGAATTCTCAGCTTGAAGACACGCCGCTGACGCAGGTAAAGATAAAATTAAACAAACTGCTTATCCAGGAGCGCAATGCCTTTTTTCATGTTTTAAAACAGGCGATTGACCTTATTGATTTAAGCGCGCTGATTGAAGATAGGATGCGTTTCTCTTTGGAAGGCGTGAGCAATGTACTGAGTTTTCCGGAGTTTGAGGATTCGCAGATGGTTCGTTCCCTGATGCGCGTAATCGACGAGAAGCTGTCGCTTGCGGAGCTGGTACAGGAAGTGATTGAGAGCGAGCCGGCGCAGCGCAAGGTAAAGGTTTTTATCGGGGAGGAGAACCCGGGAGTGGCATCGATGAGCGGCTGCGCGGCGATTCTGATCGGGTATCAGGTGGAAGGCGAAATCGTCGGCGCGTTGGGAATTATCGGGCCCAAGCGCATGGATTACGGCAAATCAATCGCAACTGTACAGTATGTAGCGGGTATTTTAAGCAATGTTTTGTCTGAGTTTAGTCTTTAGTCTCTTAGTCAAGAGATTCGTGTATTTTTTGGCCCCGATGTAATATCGGGATTCCGAAGTAAGTCCCAGGAAAGCAGCTTTATTCGGGACAAGATATTTTTAACCATCGATGGGAAAATGGCTAATCGGGGTTTAAAAATTTTTTATTAAGAGGGGATTTTTAACCCCTGAGGGGGTAAATTAGCAAGTTGGGCGAGCCAATACTTTTTGATTCTGGCTCGGCCAGCTTGGGAAGGTAATAATAGTATGACAAAGCATAATCACCACAAAGAAAACACTCCGGCGGAAAAAGAGCATGATGAAAAGGAAAAGAATCAGGAGCAACAAGAAAAGATGGTCAGTATTCCGGATACGGAATACCATGCCTTGTTGCTGAAACAAAAAGAGGTACAGGAGTCTGTAGATCGTTTGCTGCGCCTGCAGGCGGATTTTGAAAACACAAGAAAGCGGATGGAACGCGATAGATCGGAATTTATCAAATTCGCCGACGAGCAGGTTATTTCCGAGCTGATTCCATTTGTCGATGATTTCCAGCGTGCCTTTGACGCGGCGGACAGCACGAAAGATTTCAATGTCTTGCATAAAGGCGTGGAGATGATTCTGAATCACCTGCTGGAATTTTTAAAACGCAAGGGAGTTACGGAGATTGAGGCCGCGGGTAAACCGTTTGACCCGCGTTATCATGAAGCGATGCTGCAGGTTGAATCCGACGACTACCCGGAGAATACGGTCATCGAGGAATTGCAAAAAGGGTATATGCTGAACAACCGGGTGGTACGTACGGCAAAGGTAAAGGTGTCAAAAAGCAACCAGCCGCAGGAGGAAGCGGAGATTACCGATATCCCTGCGGATGAGGAAATGCCGCGGGAAGATACGGAATAGATACTGGTTGCAGAAATTAGTGTTAAAATATTAAGTTAACAAAAAAAAGGGAGGTATTATCATGGCAAAAGTAATCGGCATTGACTTGGGCACATCTAATTCGGCAGCGTCTGTTTTAGAAGGCGGCAGGCCGACGATTATTCCTTCTGCGGAGGGAACGACGGTCGGCGGCGGCAAGGCATTTCCTTCTTATGTGGCGTTCACAAAAGACGGGCAGCGTTTAGTGGGAGAACCGGCGCGGCGTCAGGCAGCAATCAACCCGTTGGGGACGGTGGTTGCCGCTAAACGCAAGATGGGTACGGATTATAAGTTTGATATTTACGGCAAAAAATATACGGCGCAGCAGATATCCGCGTTTATCCTGCAAAAGATAAAGGAAGACGCCGAGGCATACCTGGGCGATAAGGTGGAAGAGGTGGTGGTTACCTGTCCGGCTTATTTCGATGACAACCAGAGGACGGCGACCAAGGACGCCGGTGAAATTGCCGGCCTGAAAGTGCTGCGTATTATTAATGAACCGACGGCGGCATGCCTTGCCTACGGCCTGGAAAAGGCCGGAAAGGAACAGAAGGTTCTCGTGTTTGACTTAGGCGGCGGCACGCTTGATGTTACGATTATGGAAATGGCCGAAGGTGTATTTGAAGTAAAATCAACGCACGGCGATACGCAGCTTGGCGGTACGGATATGGATAACATGATTGTCGACTACATTGCCTCTGAATTCAAAAAGGAAAACGGTATTGACATTCGCAATGATAAAATGGCGACACAGCGCCTGCGGGAGGCGGCGGAAAAGGCAAAGATAGAGCTCTCGAGCACGCTGAGCACGGATATTAATCTTCCGTTTATTACCGCGGATGCCGGCGGGCCGAAACATCTTACCCTGCACATTACACGGGCGAAACTGGAAGAATTGATTTCACCCATCGTCGAGCGCTGCCGCGGCCCGATTGAAAGTGCAATCGCGGATGCTAAGCTTGCGCCGAAAGATATCGATAAAGTGATCATGGTCGGCGGGCCGACGCGCATGCCGATCGTGCAGAATTTTGTCGAGAGTTATGCAGGCAAGAAGATTGAGCGCGGGGTTGACCCCATGGAATGCGTGGCCATGGGCGCGGCAATCCAGGCCGGTATCATCAAAGGCGACGTAAAGGATGTACTGCTGCTTGACGTTACGCCCTTATCGCTTGGCATCGAGACCCTGGGCGGTGTATGCACGAAATTGATTGAGCGCAACACGACTATTCCGACGAAGAAAAGCCAGATATTTTCCACGGCCGCGGATAACCAGACCGAAGTAACGATTCGGGTTCTTCAGGGTGAGCGCCCGCTGGCCAATGATAACGTGGAATTGGGGCGTTTTAACCTCATGGGTATTCCTCCGGCGCAGCGCGGGATTCCGCAGATTGAAGTGGCATTTGATATCGATTCCAACGGAATCGTGCATGTTTCGGCAAAGGACCTCGGCACCGGCAAGGAGCAGTCGATAAAGATTACGGCTCCGAAGAAGCTTTCCGAAGAGGAAATCCGGAAAATGGTCAAAGACGCGGAAGTTTTTGCCGAACAGGATAAAAAGAAGAAGGAAGAAGTCGAGGCGCGCAACCAGGCCGAACACCTCGCATATTCCACGGAAAAATCATTGAAGGATTACGGTGATAAGATATCCGCTGCGGATAAGGAAAATGTCGAGAAGAAAATTGCCGAGTTGAAAGAGGCGATTAAAGGCAGTGACGTGGAAAAAATCAAAAAGGCCACGGAAGAGGTAACGCAGGCCGCGCATAAGCTTGCCGAGGCGGTTTATAAGGCACAGTCCGAGCAGCAGCAGGCGGCAGCAGCAGGCCAGCAGGCGCAGCAACAGCAGACACAGCAGTCTCAGCAGGCGGATGCGAAAAAAGGGGAAGACGTTGTTGACGCCGAGTATAAAGTAGAAAACGACAAATAACTTTGATAGGATTATTAATGACAAAGCGTGATTATTATGAAATTCTCGGCGTGGGAAAAGATGCTTCCGTAGATGAAATAAAAAAGACGTACCGTAAATTGGCGATGAAATATCATCCGGACCGCGTGGCTCCGGAAAAGCGCAAGGAAGCGGAAGAGCAGTTTAAAGAAATATCGGAGGCATACGCGGTTTTGTCCGATGAACATAAGCGGGCGCAGTATGATCGTTTCGGCCATGCCGGAATTAATAATCAATACAGCTCTGAAGATATATTCCGCGGCGCTGATTTCGGTTCTATTTTTGAGGACCTTGGATTCGGCGGCGGCATTTTTGAAGACATCTTTTCCGGCTTCGGCTCCCGGCGCCGGCAGGGGCCGCGCCGCGGCGCTGATCTGGAATATGAGCTGCCGCTTAGCCTGGAAGAAGCGGCAGGCGGAATAGAAAAGACAATCAACATAAGGCGCGGAGAAAACTGCTCGGAGTGCGGGGGCGAGGGCGCGCAGCCGGGCACGAAAAAGACGACATGCACGGTCTGCCGCGGAGCGGGGCAGGTCGGGCAGTCCGCGGGTTTTTTTACCATTGCGCGTACCTGTGACACATGCCACGGAGAAGGCACGATTATTCAAAAGCCGTGTAAATCCTGCCGCGGCCAGGGAAAAGTCAGCGTGGAAAGAAAGATAAACGTGAAGGTTCCGGCCGGGGTTGATTCCGGCTCGCATCTGCGCGTGCGCGGCGAGGGAGAAGCCGGAGCCAAGGGCGGCCCGCGCGGAGACTTATATATATTAATACGCTTAAAGGCGCATGATACCTTCGAACGCCATCAAAATGATGTTTACTGTACCGTAGGGGTTACGTTTGTTCAGGCGGCTTTGGGCACGGAGATAGAGGTTCCGACCCTGTATAAAGAAAAAATAAAGATGAATATTCCCACGGGTACGCAGAGCGAGAATGTATTCCGTATCAGCGGAAAAGGTTTCGCGGATTTGCGCGGCTATGGCAAGGGCGACCAGTACGTTAAAGTGCATGTCAAGGTGCCCACGGATTTGTCAGGGCAGCAGAAAAAGCTGTTAATGGAATTCGCGCAGCTTAGCGGTGAAGATGTTAGGAATGAAACCATAACCGAGAAGATAAAAAAGGCCTTTAAGTGATTGAGGAGGAATAAACGTGCCTACGTATGATTACAAATGCGCGAAATGCGCTTATGAATTTGAGTTATTTCAACAGATGACGGACAAGCCGGTGAAGAAATGCCCGCAATGCGGCAAAAACAAGGCGCAGCGGCTTATCGGCTGCGGCAGCGGGATTATCTTTAAAGGGTCCGGATTTTACGAGACGGATTATAAGCGCAAAGAAAATAAACCGGAGTCAAAAACCAAAGCCTCTTCTGAGGCAAATGTAAAAAAGAGCGATACCGGAGCGGATGCCAAGGCGAACAGTACGCCGCCGTCTACGCCGAAAGATTCCGCGAAGAGCGGGTAGGGATAATGTCAAAAAAATTCAGATACTATTGGCTTCCGGTTTTTGTCTGGGCAGCCCTTATCTTCAGCGTTTCATCCATATCCCGCTTTCCGGAAAAAGCGGCGCCGCTTTTTTCCTGCGACAAGCTGGCGCATATGATTGAATACGCGATACTCGCTTTTTTACTGGCGCGCGCCTTCCGCAATTCCGATTCGCAGACCCGCAGAAAAAATTTCCGCATTTTAGCCGTAATTTGCGCTATTGTATATGGGTTGAGCGATGAGCTGCATCAATACTTTGTGCCGTTGCGTACGCCGAGCGCCTTTGACTGGCTTTTTGACTCAATCGGTGCCTTTTTAGGCCCGATGGTTTATCGGGAAAAAATTATTTCCAATCAAGGAGAAGAATCAAATGGCTGATATTTCCCCGTTTTGCGGGCTGCGTTATAATCTAAAGACAATAAAAAACATAAAGGATGTTTTTGCTCCGCCTTATGATATTATTTCCGAAAAAGAACAGAAAGAGCTTTATGCCCGGCATCCGTTTAATGTGGTACGGCTGATATTGGCAAAGACGACAAAAAAAGACGACGAAAAAAGCAACCGCTACAGCCGCGCCGGTAGCCTGTTTAAGAAATGGATAAAAGACGGCGTGCTTGTTAATGACGAAAAGCCGGCGATTTATATCTATACCCAGGATTATACGGTTGAAGGTGTGCGGAAAAAAAGAATCGGCTTTCTCGCACGCATGAAATTTGACGAAAAGGGCTGCCTGCCGCATGAACATACCCTGATTAAGCCCAAGGAGGACAGGCTTAGGCTTATCCGCCGGGTGCACGCGAATTTAAGCCCGATATTTTCTTTTTATATCGATAATAAAAACGCGGTCGGCAATATCCTTAAATCCTATTTAAAGAAGAAACCGCTGATTAGTTTTACGGACGCGGAAAAGATACGGCACTGTTTCTGGAAAGTAGACGAAGCCGCGGCAATAAAGAAGATATGCGGCTTGATGAAGAACAAGCAGGTCTTTATCGCCGACGGGCATCACCGCTATGAGGTATCGCGCAATTTCCGAGATGAGCTGCTTAGCGCCGGATATCCCCCAGACGGCGATTTTAATCACGTGATGATGTATCTTACCGGTTTTAACGAGGATAATTTATACGTAATGCCCACGCACCGCCTGGTAAAGAACGTTCCGGAACTTGAATCTAAACTGGAGGCGTTAAAAAAATATTTCTCCGTAACTGCGGTCAAAAGTCTATCCGCCATGCTTACCAGCCAGAAAAAAGAAAAAGGGTTTTCCTTAGGCATGTATTATAAGGGGAAATTCTTTGTTTTGACCATGCAGGACGCGCGGCTTTTGGAAAAACTCATGCGAAAGACTCCCCAACAGTGGCGCAAGCTTGACGTGGCCATGCTCAATACCGTGGTTTTCGAACATATCTTTAAGCTTGATGAAGCGCAGAAGGAAGACAATATCGGGTACACGCGTGACGCGCAGGAAGCCGTGTACAGCGTAAATAAAAAACATTTCGATGTCGCATTTTTCCCGAACGCGACAAAGGCGGAGCAGGTCAAGACCATCGCGCTTTCCGGCAGCCGTATGCCGCAGAAATCGACCTATTTTTATCCTAAGCCGATAACCGGCCTGGTGATACATAAGTTTTAGCCCGGATGTTTTCCCCGGATAATTATTTGGCGCAAAAGGTATTTTGTGATACTATATGCTTTTAACCCGTTTGCCTTAAGCAAAGAAAGAGATACGTGACATGAAAAAAGATAGTAATGCGTGTTTGCTGGATTTTATTGCCGAGGCCGGACTGCTAAAGAACGTTAAACGCAGCGGTTGGTGGGTGGTGGGCATAAAGAACCCGGAATCGGTTGCCGAGCATTGTTTCCGCTGCGCCGTACTCGGCTATGTACTGGCGATGATGGAGAATGCCGAGCCGCAAGCGGTAACGCTGATGTGCTTGTTTAACGATATACACGAAGCGCGGATCAACGACGCGCATAAGATGGCCTCTAGCTACCTTAATTACGACGAAGCGGAGGAAAAGGCGTTTCGCGACCAAATCAAGGCACTGCCGAAGCAAATGCGCGGACAATTGGGCCAGCGGCGCACGGATTATACGAAGCAGGAGACTAAAGAGAGCATTATTGCCCGCGACGCGGATATCCTGGAATGCCTGCTGCAGGCAAAGGAATATTATGAACAGGGGTATCCGCAGGCAAAGCTGTTTTTTCAGAAGGCCCCGAAATTCTTAAAGACAAAAAGTGCGGTTAGCCTGTGGAAGAGCGCGAAGCGCTGGAAAAGCAGCGATTGGTGGCAGCGTATCGCGGAATTCAAGCGCTGAGACAGCTTATTCTGCTACGATATTCAATTATCAATACTTGATTTTGATAAAATTAAAGATTTTATGAGAAACATAGGGAAACTTGCTTGATTTTAAAGGATTATTTTAATAATATGAAGGAAACTCTAAATCCTAAACCCGAAATCCAAAACTCAAAATTCAAAAAAATTTTAATTTTGGAAAATTTGTGTTTT
>JAHIOQ010000084.1 GCA_018895275.1 Candidatus Omnitrophota bacterium | reverse complement strand
CCCCCATTGCAGAAACACCTGGATCTTCCTGAAGGACACGCCTGTATGGGTGCCCTGATGATAGGTTACCCGCAATTCACATATCAACGGATACCAATTCGTAACGAAGCTCAGATAAATTGGAGATAACCAGCAAAACAATCATAATAGAAAATGTTACTGCCATTTCCCCTTAACCAAATTCAATTCGGCCTTATCTTATAAAAACAAAAAACCTTCGCCGGGCAATATTTTCCCAACGAAGGTTTTAATTATTTTTCAGCATGACACTGACCCGTTTTCACGGATACGTGGCAGTTCCCCCTTCGAAACATACCACGAAAATTCAAAATTATATTTTAACTATAACCAAACCTACCCCTAATGTCAAGAATTTTCCGCATAATTACACATCTGTCCGACTATTTATTTTTTAAGGATCAAATAAAGACAACTGAACTTCTTTTTGTTCGATATAGTTAATGCTAAGAGCCTCTAATAACGACCTGCTGTGAAATAACGTCGCCTTAATGATTTTGTGTAAATAAAACAACGTATTTTTGTACTTAGTCTGGTATTTTACGAAACTCAAGCACAAAAAATACAGCATTGCCACCCATATCTGTGATAATATCGCATTTGTATTTGTCCCTAAGAACGTCTTTATCTTTAAATTCTGTTTAATCCACTTGAAAAATATCTCAATATTCCAGCGTGCCTTATATATTTGTGTAACTGTATAAGCGTCCAGCTCAAAATTGTTCGTTAAAAACTGATATTCTATCTTCGTTTCTAAATCAACATATCCCACTAATCGTAACTTCTTGCGGTTGTCTTTTACATATCCTTTTAATTTTATTTCCAGATCGTACAGCAGTCCTTTTTGCTTGTCTTTTTCGCTTATCTGCTTATGCTGTCCGATTATCTTGTAATCCGCATTCTCTTTCAGTCTCGTTATGAAATATGCACCCTTATCTTCAAAGCTGTAAAACCACTCGTAATCATTATACCCTCGATCAAAACAATAGATGCTGTCCGGCTTCATCCGACAATCATTCTTTCCTATCGTGCAATCATTTACGTCTTTATCTGTTATCGTTATGAACTCTGGTATGTCTCGCTCCAGATCATACTCATAATGCAGCTTTATCGCTCCCTTGCTCTTGGCATATCGACCCCAGTCTACTACTCCCAGTCCGATATTTACTACAGTTGAATCCATCAGTTTCAACGGATTCTTAAAACGAAATTTCTTCCGCTTATCCGCGGTTAATTTTTGATACCTCTCTAATGTCTCATAAAACACCTTTTCGTATATCCGGTAATCTATCCGCCGTATCCCATCTGATATCGTCGAGCGTTTATGCGCTTTCATCCCCAAATGATACAGCTTTAATGCGTTTACCCCTAATACCGTCTCTAATTCCCGCAAACTCTTGATGTTTATTATATGCACGCTCAGCAGTGTTAACAAATTATCCCAGCTCTGATACTCCCGTCCATGCCAATCCCCTCGATATCTGCTTACGCTTGCCTGAAAATCCCGTATCCTGATTAAATCTATGATTTGCCTCAGTATTGTGCTATTATATCTCATAAGTCATATTCCTCCTTTTTAAAATAGGTTGTTTCGTCACTCCTATTTTATGGAATATGACTTTTTCTTGTCTATACCTTTTTTCTTTTAACCTAACCCCTTTTACCAGCTTATCTTATCTATCGGTCTCTTAAAAATAGTCGGACAGAAGTGGCACGGCCATTTTTAAACCTTCGCTTTCAGCCCGCTTTAAATATTCTAATGTCAGTTTTATCCTGGCTAAAGGCGTATTTAACTCGTGTGCCAGCCCACCGCTAAGCTGGCCAAGCAGGCTCAGCCGTTCTCTCCGGGAAAGCTTATCTCTTGTCTGCTCCAACTCCCGAAGGGTTGATTTTAACACGGAAATGTCTTTAAAAACCTCAATCCCGCCAATAATGTTGCCGCTCGCATCCCGCAGCGCGGCAGCGCTTAACAAAATCGGAATGTTTTTCCCGGCTTTTGTGCGGATGGATGCCTCAAAATTATTTAAAGGCCGGCCTGTTTCAAGCACGACTTTCATTATACAATTATACCTGCAAAGGTCGCTTTTTAAAACATCCTCGCACCTTAGTCCCGCAACATCCTTCGCGGCGAATCCGGTAAACCGCTCCGCCGCCTCGCTAAAGTAGGTAATTTTCAAATCATTATCAACCGCAAAGAGCGGGTCCGCAATTGCAATCATTTTTTCCCTTGTTTGCCGCAACTCTGAGCTCAGCAGATTAAAGGCGCGGATTAACTCTGCGACCTCGTCGTTACCTCCGGGGCTTTCCTCAATTTGACTGTTTTCAAAAACATTAAACGCCTTCATTTTACTTATT
>JAHIOQ010000083.1 GCA_018895275.1 Candidatus Omnitrophota bacterium | reverse complement strand
GTTCACCGTGTTTAAGAGCCATTTCCAGGAAAGGGTTTGGAGCGAATGGCCGCGGGAAATCAGGGACCGGGACATTGCCGCCATGCGTCATTTGAAATATCAGTGCCATCAAGAAATAGAAAAAGAAAAATTCCTGCAATACGTGTTTTTCAAGCAATGGTTTGCCTTGAAAGATTATTGCAATCAAAAAGGAATCCGGATTATCGGCGATATCCCGATTTATGTGACTTACGACAGCGCGGATGTTTGGACGCATCCGGAGTTATTTAAATTAAATGAACATAAAAAACCCGCGGTTGTCGCCGGCGTGCCGCCGGATTATTTCAGTAAGACCGGCCAGCTGTGGGGTAACCCCGTTTATAACTGGGATGTGATACGCGGCCAGGAGTATGCCTGGTGGGTACGCAGGATCGAACATAACCTGAAGTTGTTTGATGTGGTGCGTGTGGATCATTTTCGCGGATTTGTCGATTATTGGGAGGTGCCGGCGCATGAAAAAACGGCGGTTCATGGAACCTGGCATAAGGCGCCGGCCTATGATTTTTTTCAAAACCTTTTAGAGCGGTTTCCCGGCTTGCCGATCATTGCCGAGGATTTGGGGATAATTACCGATGAAGTGAAAGAAGTTATGCTGCATTTCGGCTTTCCGGGCATGAAGATACTGCTTTTTGCCTTTGGTGAGGATTTACCTGCGCACCCCTATCTGCCGCATAACTATATTCCAAACTGCGTGGCTTATACGGGTACCCATGATAATAATACGATCAAAGGCTGGTTAAAGAGCGAAGCGCAGGAAGAAGATAAAAAGCGTCTTTTTGAATATCTCGGCCGCAAGGCTCCTTTAAGCTCCTTACATTGGGAGCTTATCCGCCTTCTAATGTCTTCCGTAGCGGATACGGTTATCTTTCCCCTGCAGGATGTACTCGGTAAGGGAGAAAAGGACCGCATGAATATCCCCGGGGTAGGCCAGGGAAACTGGCAATGGCGATTTGAGCAGCCCGAGTTGACGGAAAAGATAAGAACTACACTCTTTCAAATGACGCGCCGCTATGCGCGGGTGGAAAATAATAAGCACAAGTAATTAATTTATATACAGTTATGAGCTTTGACCATTTATCCGCCTGCGCACCTGCATTCCGGCATGCAGGAAAGGCCGTACGCTTTAGCCTGTTAACCTCTATTATTTCATTAGCAATTTTTTCTGTATGCATTGCAATATTACCTGAAAGATGATATAATTAACTAGATTTATAAAGCTTTAAATATATTAAATTAGGTGCGTAATTATGGACAGATATCGTAAACAGAGTGATTCCAACTTAAGAAGATGTATTAGTTTTTACTACAAAAAAGAAATGATTTTCAAAGTGATCTATCTCACCGTTGCCGCTTATCTATTTTTTATCTGCGTGCTTTTACTGGTTCAGGCGTTACGCTAATCCGAATATCTTTGTGTTTTCCGCGAGCGGAAATGATTGATTAATACCTCTTTGTTTTTAAGGGGTTACAGCCTTTTTTAAAACCCATAAAAAAATTCAATTTTATTCGCAAAAATCCATGAATCATGGTATACTTAAATGCTTTTTTGGTTTAATGTTTTAATCTGTTGTTTTTGGGTGGGCAATGGGATATATCATCGCCTTTGTTTTTTTTGTTAAAAAAGATATAATCTTCCTGATAAAAAAAGTGTTTGAAAATGAGAAAGACAAGTCTGCTGTTTAAAATCATTGCGTTTGCGCTGCTGCAAACTTTTCTGATGTTAGATATTGCCCGGAGCGCGGGCAATGAATTGTTCCCTGTTGTCCAAGCCGAAGATATCAGCACTTTATCACCGCAACTATATCTTGATTCATCTGTTTTTCAATTTGGATTTGAAACCCTCTCAAGCGCACCCGGTTTACTTTCTTTACCTGTAGAAAATTCGATCATAATCTAAAGCAAAAGAGTGACCGGTTGCTTTATTACGGGCGAATGCCGAAGGTGCTTTTTGTTTCACGGGAAAGCGGGTCTGAGGAATTGTTGGCCAGGCTGGAGAAAGCCGGTTTTGTTAAGGAAGACGCGAGTGATCTGAATTATGTATTTTGGCTAGGAAAAGCCGTCAGCAAGGAGACCTTAAAAGAGGCGGCGGTAGAGGGTGCTGACGTTGAGCTGATTCTGAAAAGATGGGAAGAAACGCGTTACAAGAATGCGAAGGGGCAAACCGTAGGGAAAACTACGGAGGTGGTAACGGAAAAATTCGAAATGGATAATTCTGCCGGTGTCTTGCTGAATTTGCTGGACGGGAACGTAGCCGTGAGGAAAATGTATGATACCAAGATTTGCGCTACCCCGAAAATCGGCCTTGATGAAAACGGTAAAATCGTTATTTATATCGGGGGCAGTAAGATAGCCTATGTATCTGACACGGATCAATGGCAGCCGTTACTGAAAGAAGAAGACGGAAAGGAGTTTCTAATCGGGACAATAGGCGAGACAAAACTTCATGCCCTGGAAGTCCAGATGGACGGTAAATCAATATTCCTTTTGGGCTTCGGTGATGACGAGTATTATGATGAGACCAGGGAGAAAACCAGAAAAACCGCGGAAGTCATTATTGATGAAGCGCATGGTATGAAAAGAATCGGGATAGAGATCCCTTCTTTACTTAGTAAAGAACTGTTTAAGCCGGAAGATATGGCTTCCTCGGCAAAGATGATCGATATGAACTTTGATGCAGAGGGTAATCCGGTGCTTGCTTATGCGGGTAAACAACTAAACAGTCTGGAGTTTGCGACCTTGAATATAAAGTGTGAAGCAGCAGAAGAAGATGTTCTGCTTTATATAAACGGCGCATCGTACCGGTGTGCAAAAAGTGATTGGGGCAAGGATGTCTTGATTGTCAACGTTGAATGGACGAAGCTTTCCCAAGAGCCGGCAGCATTGCAGGAAAAGGTTATCCCCGGTTCCCGGATAAATTTTGTTGAGGGTGTCGGCGTTGCCGCCAACAAAGAAGCAAACAAGCGGATGATTATCGTGGAAGTGCGTTGCGATAATAAAATCCGCTTTTACCGTATTGCCAGAAGAGGCAAAGGCCAGAAGGGCAAGGAAAATATGGCTGCAGAGCTTGAAAGGCGCTTTCTTATGCAATATACAGAAGAGCCTTTTATTCACAGATGGGCGGAGGGAAGTCAGTTTAGTATTACGGCAATGTCCCTGGAGGAAAGTTTGTTTGTCCTGGACAGAATCGGTTGGCTGGATAAAGAGGAAGTGCTGACGGTTGTGGAAAAATTAGGTTTTGCGGATGCGGATGAATTTAAGTCAATGCTGCACCGGATTGTTTTGGATACGGTTAAGGAAAAAATCGAGCAGAAGGACTGGTACTCTAAAGGGAAGATCCTTTCTTATGTAAAAAAACCCGTATTTATTCCATCGCGGATTAAGACAAAGCTCTGGATTTTTCTGCGGAAGAAAATCGACAGCCAGTGGCATAACGGCTTTCTGCGTAAGATAGCTTTGGCTTTGGCGGATTTGTTATCCCCGGAAATACATATGAATTACGAGGAGTTTTTTCCGGTGGGCAGGTATCATCAGGGTATTCCTGTGGATGTTCCGGTGGATGAAGGCTATTTTGATGAATTTTGTGTGCCGTTTTTTGAATATGTCAGCTTACCCCTGGGAGGAGGGATTTTGGTTCCACGGGTCATGA
Source organism: Candidatus Omnitrophota bacterium (assembly GCA_018895275.1). Taxonomy (GTDB): domain Bacteria; phylum Omnitrophota; class Gorgyraeia; order B26-G9; family B26-G9; genus JAHIOQ01. The sequence continues at coordinate 1,680 of JAHIOQ010000083.1, read as the reverse complement.
TGAACCTTGAGAACGCGAAAGAAATTCCTACGAACGACAAGGCTATTCCGTTTCGTAAAACGAAAAAGATGGTGGCACGGCATAATACCGCCAGGTCTTTATTACATGATTTAGTGCGCTTAAGGGCTGCGGGTGATTTGCCGCAGGCAAAATTGGACCTAGTTCGGTATGTCAACCTTCGCAGGAAAATGAGCGGCAGGATTGTTGACCTGGACGGGAATCTCGGTAATTATAACTTTCGCCAGATTGTGGAAGACGGCGAAAAGATACTGGAACTAAACAAGGCGTATCATTTAACCGCGAACCCCCTGCGTTATGAGCCTTCGGATTACAGCTGGGAGAAGATAATGCTGCGGCGGATTCCCATGGGTGAGTTTGAAGATGCGGAGGTATTGGATGCCCTGATGAAAGACGGGATCTTAAAAGTTGTCGAAGGGTATCCTTATTATGTCTATTTTGATCCGTCGATTGAAAATGAAGATGGGCTAAAGACGCGGATTGCGAATGCTTTACCGGCTGCCGATGCTTCTGCCGAGCTTGCCGGCCGCAAGGTTGTTGAGGTCTGGCATAAATATCCGCGGCTGGAAGAATGGCCGGAATTAAAGGAGTTTTATGAAGGCATGCTTATCGAGGAATCGTTCGGAAAAAGAATAGGCAGATTCATCAACCGCATGTTTTTCGGCAGCCGCGCGGCTCAAGATGCGGATAAGGAAGAATTAAGAGAAACAGATTATCCGAAATTGCCGGCAAGCAAATTCTCCTATTTCTTAACCTACTTAAAACAGAAATTATTCGGCGAAGAGGAAAAAAGCCTTGAAACGCCTTTTGATTATGATGTTATTGACAAGAGCCAGGAAAAAATTAAAGAAAGAGTGGAAGAATCGCGCGTGCGTAATATTATGTATGAGCTTTTTCTTCAGGTAAAGGCGGAAAACAACCTGACTGATACCGAATCCTTCCTGGTCTGGCTGGACCTGCTGAAATTTGTATTTAAGAAAGACGAGCCGGAGCTTGTCGAATTTAAAAAGGAGGAACCGGATTTTGTGCCGGTTTTAGAAGGATTGTACGAACGTGCTTACAACGAACCCGGTATTATCGAAAGCGGTGAGTGGGAAATAATTCTGGAAAAGATGCTCTCGGAAGCCGCTCTTAATGACCTCTTCCAGAGATTGCGGGTGGATATCAGGTTGTTTCAAAAAGCCGTGCCTGCGTCTATGCATAGAGATGGAAGACCGCGGATTGAACTCCCTGGCATTACGGATTCGGCGGACAATTCTGCCCGGAAAAGGGTTGTTTTTAACGAAATTAGAGAAAAAGGATTAAGCCCCAGGATGAGGGCTATTGAGTTTTTTAACGCCGTCGAGCAGGCGATATGAAATATGGGCGGTGGCAATACGGAGCAGTATAATGCTTACCTTACAATGCGCAAGATTCAATATTAATTTAATAGTATAGGAATTTCCTTTTTGGACGCAGATGAGCGCAGATTATCAAGATTTTAAGAATAAAGAGCTAACTGAGAAAATCATTATTCATTTATTATAAAAATAATTAACCGCAAATAGACGCAGATAATAAATAATCGAATACTCATAGCCGCTGCGCGGCTTAAAATTATTTAATGGAGAATCAAAAGAAAAATTAATTTTTCTTGTTGAGTTCCCATTAAATAATTTTGGT
>JAHIOQ010000082.1 GCA_018895275.1 Candidatus Omnitrophota bacterium | reverse complement strand
TTAAACTATCTTATTATGCCCTCTATGGGCGCTTCCATGCTTACCGGCGCTCCGGTAGCCGCGGCTATGGTTCTGAAACAGGATGAGGGAATTTCTTCTATGGCAGCCAATATTAATGTCGAGCAAGCCCCTAAAGAATTATTTAATTTTTATACTCTGGCCGCCAAAAGAATGATGAATGCTATTGCCGCGGGTTCTTTTGACACAAAGGGGGAAGCCGGAGTAAATATTATTGATTGGGAAAGTCAGTTTGCCGGCTTAAAACAGTCTATAACGCGGCAGCAGGAAGACAGTGAGTTTTCCTCGGCCATAAAAAGATATGCTCCCGATGCCGAGAATAAGTTCGCCTCAAGAATAAAACAGGCTCGGGAGAAAGCGGCTCAAGCAAAAACAGAGCTAGAAAAGATAACCGCGCGGTCGAAGTTGACGGAGCTTATATTAGCCCAGCAAAATTACATACTTGAAAAAATAAAAGAAAAAGCTACTAATCAAGAGAAAGAAGAGGCTAAAAAGATAGAACAGCAGCTTACCGAAATAAATTCCGCGCTTTCGGCAAAAGATCTTAATAAGGAAAAAGAAAAGCTGGCCGCGTCAAAAAAAGGAGTTTCTTTTTATATCGCGAAACTTGAGATAAAGATTGCTGAGCTTAAAAAGAGTTTACAATTATTAATCTGGATGCAGGAAGTTTTAAAGAATGATCCCCTGCCGCAGAAAGAAGAACAGCCGGGAACGGAAGAATCGGATCCGCGGGTTGATGATTCTTGGCCGGCAGGACAGACTACAGGAGCAGGCGGTACCCCACCACCAGAAGAACTATCTCAGGTTTCATCACCGATTAGAACCGCCTACCATATTCCTGATGAAGGACAATTTGGCGCGGGAAGAAATAGAAATAATGAAAACGGAACTAAGGATGAGCCGCCTCATCTGGGCGTTGATTATCACGCCGAGGAAGGAACCCCTATCTATGCGATAAAGGCAGGTAAGGTTTTTGATGTTGGAGAAGAAAGTAAAAATGGCAAAAGTAATGGGTACGGCAAATATGTCATTATTGACCATGGAAACGGCTATTATTCTTTATACGCGCATAATCGCGATAATTTGGTGAAAGCAGGAGATACTGTTTCAACTAACACTACTATTGGAACCGTGGGCAAAACCGGTAACGCGATTAACGTTAACAAAGAAAATGGAGGCCGGCCGCAGCTTCATCTGGAAATTATCAAGGGAAATTTTAAGACCCCTGCTGAATTTTGGGAGAAGAAGATGACGGGAAATATTGTTAATGTTAATCCAAATAATCTATCTAAAAGAGTTATAGAAAAATCGCTGCCGAAAACTCAAGAAAAGCCAGGCAAATTAGCCGTTCCCGGGGAGAGAAGCAGTATACTGAATCAACTTGGTAGGTCCGAAGTTACAAAAGCAGTAAGGGGCAAAGTCAATGAGATGCTCAGTGAGAAGCCGAAAAAAGCCGAAGAAGAGATAAAAACTAAAAAATTGGATACAGCTAAAGAACAACAAATAAACGCGGCTAAAGAGACATTAAGACAGGCGCTGGCAAGATATAATAATGTAAAACAGGCAAAAGATAACCGCGACAGAGAATATGCGCGGCTATTGGTAATTATCCAAAGCGCCAAATTTTTCATAGAGCAGAGAAAGGCGGATATTGATAAAGCCACAGTGGCAAAGCTAAAGCTGCAACTGGAAAAATTGGTAAAGGCGGATCTTAAATATCAAGAAACCTTAAAACAATATATAGAAAATTCAAAAGAAGCGTTAACAGGGCAAATGCCAGGGTTTAATGATTCTCTGAGACAGATAGGTGATAATGCCGCTGCGCTTAAAGATGCTATTGGAAAGCTTACAGAACAACTGGAAGAAGCAAAAAAGGAGATTGATTATGCAAAAAATAAACTCAAAGATACAGAAGATAATTTAAAAAATTGGCAAGAAGCGCAAAAAGCTTTGAAAGCTGGAGAAAAGGTAGATATTAATAGACTCTTGGGGATAATAACTAAGTCTGACATTCAAAACAATGATAAGAAAATTGAACAAGCAACAAAAGATGTAAAAAGATTAAATGAGATTGGAAGTTCGCCAAAGAATTATCCGGGTATCGATCCATTTATTCTGGAGCCAAGTAAAATTCAGCCTGGAATTGAGTACTGGACAGAACAGATAGCGCTGGCGGAAAAGGACATTACGGCTCTTACTAAGAGATTAGAATCGTCTAATCTGACTGATGAGGAAAAGGAAGTGATTAAGTTACAAATAAAAAATTTGAATAAAAAGATCCCATTTGCGCGAATGATGATTGACGATTTAAAAAAGGATTCAGAGCTTCATGAGGGTAGCGGGGAGGCATTTTTATCCATTTTAGAGAGAAAGAAAGTTAAGGCAAAAGCGGAGGAAGATTATTATACTGATACAAAAATTGTGTTAAAGAAGATGTTTGATCTTCAAAGTTCTTTATTGAGCGCTGGAATTAAATATTGGCCGGGGGAAGAAGCTAAAGCTGAAAAACGCCTTTCTGAAATTCAGGCTTATCTTGACCCGACAAATGAAGCTACATTGGATGTGGGCCACCCGGATAATCTCTTTAAAGAGGAGGGAATACCTGTTTCTATCGACAAGAGGATACAATATCAAAAAAAAGTTATTGATCCAGATTGTACAGAAAAAAACAGTTCCGGTAATTATATTTCCGCGGAAAAAGCAAAAAAAGAGACAGAGGCTAAGAAGGCTGTTTATGAACAGAGAATAGAAGACGAGAACAAAAAGCCTGAAGATAAAAGAGATAATGGCCTCATAGCGAGTTGGCAGCTTAAGATAGCGGAACTGGATATTTATATAAAAGACGCTGAGATTAGAATTGAAAAAGCAAATATGTATATAGATACGCTTCCATTGCTAAAAGATGTATTCTTAGCTGAAAAAGCTGCGATTGAAACTCTCCTCGGAAAAGAAGGAAAGACCGGCCTTGTGGATATGGAGATAGATTCCATCAATAAAAATTTGGAGATTATTAACGGAACTTCCAGTGAAACTGATGTGGAGATTGTTGATAGAAACATAAAATTAATAGGGAAAGAATTAGAATATTATAAATTGTCCGAGGATTACGCGGATAAAAAAGTGATTTATTTGAAAAAGGCTGAAAAAGATGGAAAGACTTTATTGAATACGATATTTCCAGATATGGAAGAAAATACACAAAATTTAATAAATAATTATAATGATAGAGCGGCGTTACTTGATAAGCAATTAGAAGAAAGCTCTGATATTATCAGGGAAATTAACGAGAAGATAGAAGAGGTTGAAGGTTGGCTGAAAAAATTAAACGATAAGGATGGCAATATATGGGATAGAAAACGTAAGACTCAGGAAGAGAAGATTAAGGCATTATACGATTTTATTCATGCCAAAGCCAGGGCGCTGTTTCAGGATACGAAAATAACCGACGCGAGAGAACAGGTTAAAAAAGAGGTGGAGAGATTAAGAGAATTGGGCGCTGAAGATATTGCTATTGCCGAGCTCGATACGCAAAAACAAGATAATCTTTCCATGGTTCTGGATAAGAACTCGTTAGAAAAATTTGTTAAGAGAATACTAAGCGATCCTAACCGGCCGCGGGAGCTGGTGGAAACGTTGAAAGGCGCTTCGTTGGATAAACCGATGGATGTTCTGGAAAAATTAGGATTGCTCGCGGAGCAGTTTGATTTAGGCGGCGATTATTATATTGTTACCCATATGAGTTTCGGCGAGTCCCGGGAGGCATATTTAAAATGGGTTAATTTTTTCGGTTCGTTTAAAGATAAAGGGGTTACGGTAAGCCCGTTTATTTATTACATTAAAAGGGATGACCCTGAACGGGGGGCGTATGGCGGAGGCCTGGAGGTATTGGTCAACCCGGAGAATATACCGGTATATTACGCGTTAACAGTTGATTTAAGTAAGCAGATTTATCCGGCCATAAAGTTTAAAGACAGAGGCAGGGCAGTTGAGCCTACTGCGGAGCAGATAGAGTTTCAGGAGCGGGCGGAAGAACAAAGGTATAGATTAATAATTACCCAGGATTATACCATGGTGTTATTCCCTGACCCGGAAAAAGAAGGGGAACATAAGGCGTTTATCGGAGCCAGCCTTTCTTTGGATGTCCCCGCGGATTTTAAGTTTAGCAAGGATTACTCAAGCATTGACGGAACCGTGATTGCTGAGTATAAGCTCAGCCCGGCATTTAAATTGATAGGACAGGTTTCCGGAGGCTGGTTAAAGGACGCGTATCAACAGGATTTCTCCTGGCAGCATGGAGATAAGGAATTGGACAAAGAAGGATTAAGCCCTCTCTATACGGCATTGGTAGAAGGGGCGAAGATGCATTATTTGTTTGAGAGAATCGGAGCGGAAATAGACTTACTCAAATTAGTGAAGAAGAAAGATAAGGAGCAAGATAAAGACGCGCTTACGTTGCAGTTGTTTATTCAGCGGGAAGACAATAGTGAAGGGTATAATCAAACCTCCGCGGGGGCACAACTGGGGTTTAGAATCGGGGGAGTGATCGAGGGAAAAGTCGAAGGCACAATGGGTGAGAAAACCAAGGGTGTTGATGTTGAGCTTAAGACAAAGTTACCGGCGGGGATAGATGTTGAATTAAAGGGCAGCCTGGAAGGAAGTACATATACCTGGTTAGGTAAAATTTCGAAAGAAGTGTTTGGAGTAGATATCTTTGCTGAAGTTGGAAAACGTTATAGCAGTGCTCAAACAGAAGTTGGTTTTGGGGCAAGGCGGTCTATTAGCGGAGAGGAGGTTATATCTCAAGCAATAGGTGATGAAGTAAAATTTTTAGAAAAAATAAATGACACGATGAAGGAAAAGTATAAAAAGGCGCCGGATCCGCTTACCCGGGCATTTTTACCGGTATTGGCGAATAACACGGAATTTAATGAGCGGCTTATTAAGGCCATAAAGGATATCGGAAATAACATGCCGAAGGTGGTTGCTTTTTATAATGCATGGTATGGGGTGTCTGTAGATACGGGTAATGTTACCCGCGAATTGGAGCAGCGGTTTCCGTTTGATTTGGGGATGGAATTCGGCCTGGAGAATGTCGGCGAGGGGGATGCGGCTTTAGCGGTTGTTAAATTAAACAGAGCGCTGCATGAGACAAGACTGATGGTAAAAGAGTCGATAAATATGACCACCAAATCATATCTGGAAATGGTTAAGGCAAAATGGGCGTATGAAAAGGCAAAAATGGAATTGGATCTGAGCGCTTCGGAAAGCTCTCAGGCCAAGAAAGACTTGAATTCCCAGATGGTTGATTTAGAAGGTGAGTTTAGGATTAAAAAGGCTATGTTTGCCGCGCTGACGCATATTAATCCGGATGGTGAAGATATGAAAAAAATAATTGATGGAATCCCGGATTTTAAAGACCCAAAGGCGATGGATATTGTCAGCTCTCAGACAGATAACATGCGCAAATATTGGCTGTCTTTAATGGATGAGATGAAAATAAGCGGTGAAATTAAAGAAGACGGAATAATCGCGAAGTTATTTAAAAAGAGCGGGATTAAACGGGTTGCATTTGGTTTTAGCCCCACTGATATTGTTCTTCAAAGTAAAGACGCGGGCTTGCGCCTGAGTATCCCAATTACTCTCTATGACGCGGATAATAAATCCGACAACGAAAACATCGAAGTAAAGGCAGAGAAAGGCGCTTTAAAAGCGGAAGAAATCGAATACCTGCGCCAGGCAAAACATATCATAGAGATTATCCCGGAAATGATTAGTCTAAAGACTGAGTTGATAAACAGCTTAAGTAAAACCGAACAAAGGATGCGGGATGATCTGGCTAATAGCATTCAGGCGTTTAATAATGAAAAAGAAGCTAAAGAATGGAAGATCTGGAAAAATATGGATGAGGCGCTGCTGGCAATAATAGAGAAAAATGACGCGATATTATCCATTGTCGAATATAAGTCGGAACTGGAAACGGAAAGGGCTTACTACGAGGCGCTGCTTAAAAATAGCAAAGCCGAACCGGAAAAATCCCCGAAATCTCAAGCGGGAAAAACGGTAATCAATGATCCATCTAAGACCTATAACCAGAGAGTCGCCCCTGCGGATTTTACTTATAACGAGGCTCAAAGGAAGCTGGATACGGTGCGGGCACGGATGTCTTTGGATAAGGGGTCAAGCTGGCTGGCAAAATTATTAGGGGTAAAAAAAGCTGATTTGGAACTTGGGCCCGGGATTACCAAAGGCAAACCGAGTTTAACCGTGGGATTAGCGCTTACCTTTGGCCAAAACAATGATAAAGAGATTCGGGAATTTGAAAAACTGAGTGAAGAGGCGAAACTTAATTTAGTCACAGGAGAGTTAAAAGCCAGATTTTTGCTGGCTCAGATTGATTATCTTTACGCTAAAAAGCTGGATGATTCTTTAGAGAAAATAGATGAGCGGAGTTATCCTTCGGCTATAGTGCATAAACTTAGAGCTAAAGAAAATTTGGAAGCGAAAAAAGCCGCGCTTAACTATCTGCTGGACATGCCGGCTGGCGCTGAGATTGAGATAAATGTGCCGTTAGAGAAGATAGAGTCAGAGATAGAAGGGATGCTGAGAGAAAATTTTGATAAAAGTAAATTTGAGCAAGAGGTAACTAAAGCCGAGATAGAAATTTTAAACAGTCAGTTGAATCTGGTAAAGAACGGCGGAGAATTTAAAGTCGATATCCCGCTTTCTGAGATGGTTATGGCCGCTACCGGTAATCCCGGGCCAATTTTATGGTGGGCCGGACTGAGGGCCATAAATTTAATAGGTGAGTTTTTCTCTGATACCAAGGCCATGAAGAAAGAAGAACGGATTAGAGAGTTTGAGCTGGCGATAGATAAAAAGAAAGCTCTATTATCGCTTCAACGCAGTTCCGCTCAAAATGAAAAGGCAAAGGCGCGGGCAGACCTGAATTCAGACCAACAGTATGGCGATTATTATGCTGTCGTCGCTAGCCGCGTTAATGCCGAATCTTTGGGTATTAGAACCAAAGATGATTCAGATATAAATAAAACAAGAGGGTCCCCGACTTTAGATAAAAAACAAGTGGATACAAGTATTGCCGGCCTTGTAACCGAGGCGATTAAAAATAGTGATGATGTTTTTGGAGCGTATCTTAATTATCTCCATCCGGGTTTAGCCACAGAAGGGATTGACCGCACAACCTCTCCTACTCGTTCATATCAAGATACTGCCTATATCTTTGATGGAAATAAAGGCATTGGCGCGCTTGAACTTCTTCCCCAAGAAAAGATTATTTACACGGAACCGTCCCGAAGAATGGCTTTAGAGAAAGATGCCGCCAAGCGTCTTTTCGAGGCAAAGTTTGCCGAGAAAGAGGCGGAAGTTTTGAATTTAATCACGGAACTTGCCTGGATTAATGAATTAAGCAGCATGCTCCCAAGCCCGGCCATTGAGCAGCGCAAGGCTCAGATTGAAGCCCGGCTTAAGGTAATGGCCGGTATTCCAGCTCAAGTGAAATTGAAGATAGAAGACCTGGATAAACTTTCCATAGGATTAAAAGATTATAACGAGGCGGATAAAGAAAAGTTGATGCTTACGTTCAAGGGCGCGGTGGGTAATCTTCCGCAAATAAAAGTGTTTGAGGCAAGGGTTAATGACGCGGCAATAATAATCAAAAATAAAATGAGGGCGCTGGGTCAGGGCAGAGAGCGGACGCTTGTCGGTTATATTGAAGATAAAGCCCGCGGTATAGACGACGCAGCCATAGGCAAATACTATGAAACTCCGGATATCAATGCCATCGCGCGGGATATAAGAGGGCCTCTTTATTCGATGGTAATTGACGAATTTAAAAGAGAAAAAGAGCTGGCAAATAATGCTCAAAGAATACAACTGTTATGGGAAAAACAATCGGTATTCAAAGAACGTCTCGAGGCAAGCCAAGAGGCGTTTATGAGTTATTATGAAGATTACCTGGCAAAGAGCCGGCAATATCGGCAGAAGCAGATATCCAAAGAAGAGGTAATCGCTTCTTTTGATAAAGTTAATTCATATCGTAATGCCTATCTTGATAATATGAGAGACTATCTGGCTAATTTTGAAAATCTGAAATTGGCATATCGTTTTGTCGGAAAAGGCCTTGACCTTGAGAAGTCCGTTCAGGAAGGTCACGCGGAATTGACTAATTTAAGGGCTGAGCTTCCGGACACATTAAATCTTATAAGCATAAACGAAAAGGATAAGAATAAGGTGTCAAATCTAGAGCGCGTTCAGGCAGAGGCTTTAACCAAAGACAAAGAGGCCTTTTTCAGGTTCTGGGATTCGGTTAAAAACGCGGTTGATGGGGATAAGAAAGAGTTAATCCAGGAGATTATTGAAGGCTATAAAGAAGTGTTAGAGTTATACCCCGGAATAATAGAGCAGGGGTTTAACGAGAAAAGTTCTCCGGTGGTTATTAAAAAGTTTGCCGCGGAGAAACTTTTACTGCTCTATGAACATATTTCAAATATCCTCGATGATGATGATAACACCCCTTATTATGTAAAAGAAGCAATTATTACGGTTGTCGGTAACGATGTGTTTAAATACAGGGTATTGAGCGGACATACATCCGGGGTGATCGCGGAGATATTCGCGGAGGATATCATTAATAACATAATTGACAGCTATTTAGGCTTATTTAGTTCTCTTGCCGAAGGCAAGGCCAGGAATGAAGGCCATCAGAAACAGATTCAAAAGAAAATTGACGGTTTAAAAGAATGGCAGCGGCAGAATCCGGTTTATAATAAACACCTTAGCAAGAACCGGGATGAATTGAATCAGGATGTCGAAAAAGCGATTCAGAGCTGGAAAGAAAAAAATAAGCCCAAAGACTGGGACGAAGAAAGCATAGCGGATAAAAATATCATACCAGTGGAATATGTCAATGGTATTGCCACTATCAGCCTCCAGCCGCTTTTTGAGAAAGCCATGCAGCAGGTGCAGGCGGGAACAAGGCTGGATGCTTTGCGCCATAAATTGAATGATGAGGGCATTGCCTTGGCTATTGTTAATTGGGAAAAAGGCCGGCGCTATGAGGTGTTAGAAAGACAGGGAAAATATTTGTATTTTAAGACGGAGAAGGAATTAAAGGCCTATCTTAAGGCTGAAGGCTGGATAATGAAGCTGCGCGGTGAGATTTCGATGCTTGAGAAACCTACTCCGGATGGAAAAGGAAGCGATTTGTCGCCGGCCCAGATAAAATACAACGACAAAAACGGCATATCGTATCAGGCCTGGATCGTGAATCCAAAAACCGGCGAGGAGTACAGGATTGTATTCAGCGATAAACTCCTGGAGCAGAAGATCGATAAAAAAGAGGCGTACCGCAAGGCAATAGACGCGCAAATAAAAGAAATGGAAAAGGAGCAGTACGCGGCGCAGATGAGCCCAGGCAAATATCCGGGTATGTGGGATACGCCGGTCAGGGCTTGGGAAGCCTATGAAATTATTCCGGCCCGTTATGAAAACGGCATTACGGAAAAGAATGAACTCGGCTTTCCGATTATATACCTGCAGCCAAAGGATAAAGACGGCAATTATTTAAAAGATGAGAAGACCGGTAAAGAAATAAAAATAGAGATTGGCGCCTACCAGTATTTTAACGGCAAGTTAGAAGAGGTAAATCCGGATCTAAAGGATGTATATTTTATCATCAAAGATACGATAAAAGATGGAAATCCGGAAACCGGGGACCGCGTATTCTTTGGCCGGCAGGCGCTGGAAAGGAAACTCGGATTGATGATATACGGTGATTTGCTCACCCGGTTTAAGATTGAAAATACGAAAAAGTCGATAAGGAGCGAGGAATTATGGCTGAAGTATAAGAGTATTTTACCGATATTCGGCGCTCTTACCAGCTCGGAGGCAGTGGGCGCGGCGGAGGTTATGTCTAATTTGCTTATTGGCTTATCCGCTATACCGGAATCTCCTAATCTTCAAGATATTTCAGAATTTTTTAAAGATTTTGAGAAAAAGTACGGCAAGGAGGGGGCGTATGAGCGCTTCAGCGCGATTATTCAAGGGGCAATGAAATATAAAGGCGATGAAAAGGCCCTATATGAATATCTAAACGCGAACCTGGACAATGAAAAATATATCGGCTACGCTAAATGGGCACTGTATATGTTTGACTCCATTGCCCAGGCAACCGGTATTGACCGAGGCGATGATGGGCTTTTAAGAGGGGTATTCAAATACTTCCGCGGCCATGAGGTAAATCTTATGTCCTTGATGGGAGAGATAGTTAATATTACGGATAAAAGCGGCAAGAAATTTCTTGGCCTGGGCCGGACCGCGGATGTAATCGGATTAAAAGGATTACTTACTTCTTTTGGATTGACCCTTGATATCTCAAGCCCCCTGGAGAAGATGTTCAGCGCGAAGTCATACACAAAAAAATTCTCGGCTAAGGATATAAAGATGTACGTGCTTGGCTGGAGAGAGTTTTCCAATCCGGAACGTTCGCGTGAATTTCTTGATAAGTTGATGTCGAATTATGCCATTGGCATAAAGATTAAGGGCGATAGAGTCGGCAGGGTATATGACACTAAAGAGGCCTATAAAAAAAGAAATCTTCAGCAGATTGGAGACTTGAAATTTGACGCCCTGGGTATTCCCTGGCCGGTATATATAACCCGTACCGCGGTTTATAATCCGGAAAACAATAAGGTTGAGATTGAAGAAGAGATTATAATCCCCGGATTGACGGGATTTAAGGACATGGAAGAAGAAGCCGTGCGCGACCTTGATAATTATAAGTCTCATACCCAAATGCAGAAAGAAGAGGGCGGGGTTATTACATATGAATCTATGTCGCCGGCGCCGATTGTTAAGTCTCAGCTTTCGCCTCAAGACGGCGAAGCGCCGCTGCAGGATATTTATGACTTTTCCTCGCGGGGCATGAATCCGATGAGCGGGACAATTGCAGAGTATTCTATGCTGCCCGGGGATGAGGGATATCCGGAACCGCACGGCGACGCTAGTTTGTATGGGAATTCAGTAAGCGGATTCCTCTTTAATCTCGCCAAAGATCAGACAAGGCTGCTCGCTATCGCCGACTATCTTGTTGATACCCAGAGCATCTGGATTTTTGATGACACGGATTCATCATTTAAAGGCATTGCGGACATGTTTTATACCGGAACATCTTTTGGCCGGGCAAAAGAGTTATACGCTACCACCGGGCCGATGAGCTGGTTTGGTAAAATGCTGCTGCTTGCCTACAAAAGCACCGGAGATGATAAGTATCTTGATACCGCCATTATGATGTATAAGGCCCTTGCCGAACGGCAGAAGGAAAACGGCGGAGCGATAAAAGCGCCGCAAAGAAAAGACATCCGCGGCGCAGAAGAAAGGCATCATGAACTGCAGTCCGGGGAAGAGAATACCGTGCTGGAGAGTTTTTCCGAAGACCTGGAGAAGGTAATAGCAAAGGATAAAAAATATTCAAAACTGGCAGAAGAAATCCGGACGCGCAAAGAGAAACAAAAGAAGTGGTTCTATGAAGGGCTCTACGATAAAGAAAAGAACGCCTTCAATCGCGGGACGCGTCTGGAGGAAAAAACCGGCTTGTTTGCGAGGGATGGAGTTTTTGCTCTGGATGTTTTGGGCCTGCGGATATTGAAAGACGGCCCCGCGGAAATATCCAAGCAGATTGGCGGGTTTGATAACCTTTTGTCAATGTGGAGGAATAAAGAAACAGAAACATTGGTTAGCGATAAACTAAAACGGGTTGATGGGCAAGAAGTGGAAGTAACGCTTCATGACTGTACCAATAAACAAGGAAGAGGAGAGCGCCAGGCAGCCGGTTTTATTGATGTTACAGCTATGGATGCCTTGGCGCATCTTGAGATGGCACGCTATTTTGAAAACCTGGCCGGAAAGAGCAAAACCGAGGATGAGCAAAGGAAATGGATAAAAGAAGCTGAGTGGGAGATGGCGCGGTACAATGAACATATAAAAGAAATGGATAAGGCCGGTATTAAGGCAGCGGAACAGGGAATAGTTTATCCCCTGGCGACAAAAAGCGGGATTGCGCTGTTTAAAGACTCAAATTGGAAGGTGCCGGAACACTTTGGCAGTACCGCGGCTTCGAACTGGGTTGCCTTTGCCAAGGCCGGTTACAATCCGCTAAAAGGCGAATATATCAGGGGAGATTCTGCCGGAAAAGACATAACCCCTGATCTTTTATATAATCCTCATAAAGAAAAGATGATGATGAAAGATCTCACTGATGGTGAATATACAGTAAAAATGGCCAAGGGCAAGGAGGCATTGGAAGAAAGCGAGGACCTGTTACTTGAATTATTATACAAAAAAGAAAAAGGTATCATCCCGAGTAAAAGAACAAATTATCTGGACTGGTATGATACCGAACGTAATATTTTCTCTTACTGGGACGCGGGTTTGCAGAGAAGTGTGAAGGTAACCATGATTTCCGACAAGGAGCAGGAAGTCAAGGATATTGCGCTTTTAAGATTAAGGCTCGAATACGCCGGATTATATGAGCGGGCGAGGGTAACAGGGACAGGGGGTATTGGAATAACCACAGTTGAAGGAAAACCGTTCCGTACGAAAGATGGCAAACCCGGATTTATCCTCAGCAGAGAGGCGCTTAATAAAGCGTCGGATGAAATAGAAAAACTTCCTCCGAAGGAAAGGCTGCGGATTCAAAGACGCGGCTGGATGTATTTTGGCAGATTTGATATTGACGGCGATGGCAAATTGGAACTGGTCAGAATGCAGTTGATTTTCCCGGCAGGAGACTGGGAAAGAGAAAGGGTTAACCCCGATGACGGGGTTAAAGAAAGGCTTATCTTCAAGAAAGATATCGGCTTAAAATTCATCAAAAGGACATCCTCCACGGGGATGCCTTATACTATTGAACTATTTTATAACAATGTGGGAATTGTGGATAAGTGGGAGGCGAGAAAAGATGTTGAGAACTGGACTGAAAAAAGAAATAAAGAAGGTGTCTTATTAGTTAAAGGCGAGGCTATTTCACAGGATGTGGAAAAGGAAAGGGTTGCTTACACAGTGCACAATCCTACACTTAACAATACCCAAATTGAGGTTTTTGTTGGTCCTGAGTTAAGCCAAGCACAATGGGTTATAACCTGTGAAGAAGGAGCCCCAAAAGGTAGCTATGGTAAAAGTCAACTCAATTTTTTTGATACTTTGGGACATATTGTAGATTCAAAAATCTGGTATAACGATGGGAAAACATTGACTCAGCCAAAACGTGGTGGACTTGGCTGGCAGGAAAAGGTTATAAAAAGAGATTTTGAAAATCATAACTTAACCATACGCCGCACTAATCTTAAGAAGGATATAGAAGTAATTCTTACTTCCGACCTTTCATACTTTGGTCAAATGATGATGTCTACTTTTTTAGATGAGTTTAAGGATATTTTTGGTGAGACTACGAAATTAAATGTAAAAATACAGTCTAAATATAATCCCTCATTTTATAATGGATTCATACCTGAAAAGATACTATTTTATAGCGAAGATACCGGTAAACTTTTAGCTGAAATTTCGACACTGGATTATGATAATGTGACCCGCCGGCTAATTGGACTTAAGATTGACCATTCAAGAGGCGGACGGGAGACGATTTATGTTTGGTCTCATTATTATGAAAATCCTATTCTTACCATAAAGAAAGGCCGGATATCAAATAATAAATTTTCTAGATATGAGTTAGAGAGTAAAGGGATAACCATAGCTTCAGCGAAGATGCGGGAAGAAGGATATCTGGAGTTGCTAAAGAAATTCAATACACAACAAAAAAGAGAATTTATCGAAAATCTTCTCTCATATCTGGAACAGGTTCAAAAGGCAGTAGAAAATGGAACTGCCCCACAACTGAAATCTGACGAGGAAATTGTGGATACCACTAAAGGTGAATATTCTTTAACGGCAAAGACAACAAAGATTAAGAGGGATAGATGGTATAGATTTGATAAACAGATTAGAAAAATAACCGAAGAAGACCGCCTAAGCGCTTTTGGCACATTGATTGATACCCAGGTAGGCAAAGAATTGTTACGGCGTGTCCGCTACGATAAAAGTGGTATTGTGATTGCCTCAGAAAGGTATGTTTGGAATGAAAAGACAAAAAAGTTTGATATTCTTTCGGCTATTGCCGATGATTTTCAATATCCAAATAACGAGCAGCGTAATTCACGCGTAACTCTCTATCATAACGGAAGATCTTATGGCGTTTATAGGATAATTCAGGATGCGGAAGGAAGAGATATCAATAAAACAGTTCGGTTTAAAGAGCCAATTTTTGGCAATGAGATAACTGTAGAAAGTAAAACTTCTTATGAAGGATGGACAGAACGGGGGAAGAAAACTGTTACCGCAGTAAATGGAAAAACAAGATGGATATATGCGAATGAAGGTGAAGTCAAAGAGGAAGGAGAATTTTTAGAAAAAGTAAGGGTAAAGCCCGCTTTCGGCCCAGGCAGAATGGAGTTTTTCCCGATCACTGATAATCCTTTTGGAAGACAGCAATATACCATTTTTGACAATGGTGAAATTTCTATTCCTTTGGAATGGATTAGCGGAACCGATATGGCGCGGTCAGTGACTTTAATGACAAAAGACCACAGATACATTAAGGTATATGAGAAATATCTTCACACGGAGAAAGAAGGAGGATTTGGTAATATAAATCTATTGGGTGGGCCATATGATAAGGTAAAAGAATATAGAGTTTCTATTTTTGGTGATAAGATACTTATGGCGGAAGGAGGCAGTATTCCACTTACCCCTGGGATAATGTCATTTACAGTAACCAACGGAAGAGAAATTTCCTATTTTGACTTGGAAAAACCGTTTGAAGCACCCATAGTAAGTTTGTATACAGATAGAGGAGGATATAAAGCAAAATTATACGATGAGAAATCCGGTAAAAATAGAGAGCTTAAAGGAGTAATTAAATTCCATGAAAATCATTTGTTGCCGAAAGGTTCTTTGGGTTCTGATGAGCCTAAGTTAGAGATACGTAATGTGGATTTGCGAGCAGGGATATGGAATAAGAATACAGTAGATATACGCAGTCAAAAAGGAGAACCTTTATCTACAAGTTTGAGTTTAATAGAGAGTAAAAAACAACCAGTCTATGACCAGAAAAGTATTTTGGCTACAAGGAAGGAGATGAAACCCATTGAAGATATTACTTACGAGTATAGCCCTGGTTATCTCATTCCTCAAGCCGATGGAAGTTATAAATTTTCTAATCAAAAGATAGCCCAGGCGATTGCTATAAATAAGGATAACCTACGTGAAATACCCACGGTTATAGCAGCTAAAAAATTAGATGGGGGAGCTTTTAAGGATGTGCGTTTAACCCTTAAATATATTTTTAAACACAATCCTTATTATCCAAATTTGGGAGTTGGTGAATGGCGGGTTTATACCGTAGAAAGACATTTTAAAAATGGGAAAGAAGGATATTCCTCGGAATATTGGTTTGACCCGCAAGGCAATGTCTGGGTTATATGCGACCAAAAGTTTGAAAAACCTACCGGGTTTATAAATTTATTTAAGCAGTTTTTCGGACTTACAAAACCGCCGGATAAAAGATTTGTTTATAAATTGCCACCTTCAAAGGTATTTTTTGCTAATTATCCCGGATATGAGCTTACTGGTAAACCAGAATTTACTTTTTCCAGGAAAGGTAATTTTGCGGATACCTATTTCCTCGCTTTTTATACAAAGGGAATAAAACCCAAAGAGGTGTTGTTTAAGGATAAAAAAGGTAATCAAGTAAGAGTCATTAATAATATAACGTCAGAGCCCAAAACCATATCTTTCTTTGAACCGCTGGTAAGGAGAGAAAATATATTTTATCATAAAGAACCTCACCGCATAACGACGGTGGAAGTTGATTTTAATGATAAGGCAAATAAAGAGATATTTGTTATTTCGGTTAGTGCACTAAAAAGGGCTGGTCTGGATATAGCCAATGTAAAAGATATTCAGCTTAAATATGAAAAGCCTACAAATAATACCTGGGCCGGTGTTTCAGATTTAATAATTTTGGATGATAAGGCTAGTGGAGAACGTACCAAAGAAAGAGAAGAAGTTATAGTAAATACTTATGTAAATAAAGAACAAAGTAATAATAGATATATCGTAACGGAAAGTTATAAAAGAGAAGAAAAATATAAAAGGGCAGAACAGGTTCCTTTACATAGAGAAGATGCTGTATATAAAATCTTCTTTGAAGACAAAAATTTAACTTTAGTCATTTATAATCGGAAGGACAAGGATGTTCATTATCCTTATTCGCTGGTTATTGACACTACCCTTCCGGATATACCCAAACCATTATATGCAATGTCCCCTCAGGACGGTGAGTTTTTCCGTATTAGCAGTGTAATAACCAAAGGAGACATCTTAGAGGTAAGAGCTGTGCCTATTGGGTTTTTGTCTCCAGAGTGGCATCAGTATAATCCCAATGAGATAACCTTTGAGGTGCCGATAACCGTAATTTATGGTTTTGAGAATGCGGTGGTAGTAAAAAAGGACAGATTGGATATTAACAACAGGATTAATTCTAACTTTTTTAAATGGTCCTATGACCACTTGGTTAATGGTGAAAAGATGACTAAAAACATAGAAAATGCGGATGAGTTAGCCCGTGAGATTGATAAATTACCTTTATTCGCAGAATTATTCGTCGATAATGATACACTGCCCTGGGAGACAATGAAAAAAGAAAGTTTTGCTGGTTCAATTGTATTGCCCAAAGATAGAATTGAAAAAAATATTAAGGCTTCTACTCCCACGGGGTTAATCCCCCATTATATTAATGAACGTTATGTGTCTACGGTTCAGGAAGCAGAATTAATTAAGGAACTTTTGAGATTAGGCTATGTAAAACAAGCGCAAAAAGCAGTTGATTTTTATTTGGGGCGTTTTTATTTAGACAGCAAAAACCCTCTAAGTGATTCTTATGATGTTCAATCCGGTGAACCTCTTTTAAAGGATGTACGATTTGAAAAGGATGCATACAGTGAACCTACCAGTGATGTACAACTTGCTATAGCCGAGGTTTCCTTAGAGCTCTATAAAACTACAGGGGATAAACGGTATCTTGGATTTACTCAAGATTTACTCCAGACAGTTTTTAAGTTTTATACCCGTCCCAAACAATTGGATGGAGAACAGATTTCTCCGGAGCAAGCAACTAAAGTCGGACAATATCTTCGCAGTTTATTTTATCGCCTGTTTAATATAAAACCCAAGGCTCAAAAGGCTAATGAGGATGTTTACCTAAACTATGGTATCACCCATTACCGCTATCGTCCGGATAAGGTATTTATTGATGGTTTTAGGCAGTGGTCACGTTTTAGAGATTATAATGTGAGCACACAATTATCAGCCTATAAACTTCTTCTAATGTTAAGGCAGACAGAAGGGATAGATACTAACTTCAACGACTTTGTTAATAGTCAGTTAACCGATTTGGAAAAATGGATTGAGGTTTTTGAAAAACGCTATACCTCGAATGGAGTTATCCCTAAGGGTATTAAGGAAGTGGTGGAGGTTAATACGAATACCGCAGCCTTAGCCAAGCAGACTATAACTTCAACCGAAGATTGGTTGGCGTTTATCGAAATGATGTATAGTATTTATAATAAGGATGATATTATTGATGCGAATGAAAGCGCCAAACTAAAACTCTGGTTAGAAAATCTGGCAAAATCACATGGAGTGGTTATAGATGATATTTGGGGTTTAGATTATGGGGTGCCACTTACGAGAGAAGAGGTTATCTCCTCAAGGCTTACTTTCCTATTTATGAAAGTGGCAAAACTTATTGGTTATAATGAGGCATTTTCTTTGGCCCAGAATTCGCTATTTAAATTAAAAGAAAAATTTGGCGGTATCCTGCCAAGTATTTATACGAAATCGCAAGCAAAGTATATTTTGACTTATCAAAGAAAAGGCGAGGTTATTCAGAGACGTGATGATAATACTTATCCTTTAGATTTGTTAACCACGGTTAGATTGTTAGAATCCATAGACGATAAAGGGAGTTACCCGCGGAATAATATTGAAACAGAAACACTGGTCCCTCAGAAAAAAGATAAGGGACTATGGCAGGATTATACTAATTTCTGCAAACGATGGGAAATTGGGACGTTGGACAAGATAAATGTTGTAAGCATAATAGCCGGATTTTTTATGCTTATGTTAATTACACAGATGATGAGTTGGATTTGGCGTTGGTTAAGATATGGAAGGTCAAGATATAAAAAAGTGATGGAAGAGGATGAAAAAGAGGGAGCAAAGGCATACGAGTTGAGTAAATATGCGGAGAAAAGGAGAGTTGATGCACTTTTTGCCCCTGAAGTTCCAGAGCAGTACCGTGCTCAGGAAGAGCCGAGTATAGATAATTTCAAACAGGGTATAAATATTATTTTGAAAGGATTGGAGCTTAGGGATGTACAGATAGATTCAGTGGTTAATAATTTAGTGGATAAGGTACAAGCAAAAGCGGTACAAAAGCAGCCCACACCAGAGGTAGAAGAGATAGTGGATATAGCGTTAAAAGAGGCGGGGGTAGAGAATACCGAGTCTATAGTTCCGAGAATAACCCAATTAGTTATCAGATTGGCAGAAGGAGAGTCGTTAAGAAGGATTATTTTGTCTGATGGCCCGGTAGAAGGTAACTTTCTGGCTAATCTAAAGGCACTCTACCAGGCTATCTGGGCGTGGAGAAAGTATGTATTAAAGGAAGAATTTGTTCAGACAGAAATGAATAAACTGAGAGCGGAATGTCCGGATTCCAGCGAGGAAGAGTTAAGGATAAAATTTAAAGAGAAGTTAAAACAATACCACCCTGACTTTATTGAACGACCACTGGATGAGGTTTTGGATGAAATAATCAAGAAAGAACCTGATTTCCAAAAACGTATGGCTCGTTTAGTTAAAGAAAATCCAGAACCTGAGCAGCGGCGTTCTAAGTTAGAGGAGATAGTAAGGAAAGAATATCCGGACATTATAGAACGTTCGCTTGATGAGATACTTAATGAAATAGCCGAAATAAAATTATGGGAGTCTGATGATGAGTGGCTAAATGGTCTGGATGAATTCGCCTTAATCAGCTCATTGACACTGCGCTGGGTTATTAAAGAAGGTTATAAAGATGGTAAAGATATAGAAGACAGCAATCAATTCAAAGGTAGATTGGATTTGTTCTTAGGAGAGGGGTTTGTGCGGGTAAGAAATCTTTTGATAGATATCAAGAAAAATAAACCCGGGGCCACCTCTGAAAAAATGGTTCAGGTTCTGAAAAGTATCGGAATAACCCCACGGCCGGATAAGGTATCGGTTAAAAAAGAAGATAAATGGATAAGTATTGTTATTAAAGGACTAAACGCCAAGGAATGGAAGATTTGGGAGGAGTTGGGCATAAGTTCTGAGTCTGTAAAAAGATTTTGGGACAGATATAGAGAATTTAAGCAAAGAGAAGGCAGTGATCTTTTGTCTTTCCGGCCCTGGTTTATTAATCTGGTTAGAATTGTGCCGCATATATTCTTACTTGCTTTACTGATTGTTGTTTCGTTCAATGAAAGCATGGGTGGGATGCCGGTCCTTTCATATATGGTTTCCACGGTTAAACTCTTTTTCTCTTTAACTTATTTACCCTGGGTAGCCGGAACTATTTTGGGTTTAGCTATATTATTTAGCGGATTAAGTAAATTCACAAGATATCTCCGCTATAAAAATAATAATATAAAGGACAGCTATAAGATTAATATCAAAAAAGGATTCCTTTGGAATCCTGAATTATGGAATTCATTGTCTCTTTTATGGAGAATCGTTTTCTTTGCCGGCCTTTTGGTCCTTATTCCCTTTGCACCGGCTTTAACTCAGGTACATTTTATGATTAAACTCCTCTTTATGAGTGTATCTGTTATAGAGCTTTTCGGGATGATTGCTCCCTTACTTGGCGGGAAAGTAGGGACGGGTTTACAGGATTACCTGTTGAAAAATAAAATTAAAAAAGATGACCCTCGCCGGAGTTGGAAGATTTTGAATTTTATAAATAGCCTCAATATCGGACCATCCCAGCCAGGTTCGATTATGGCTCAGTCTCTAAGATATCACTTCCAGCCGTCTACCCCCTCCGGCGGGTTCTGGGGTATGGCAGGGGCAATCGTATATTACACTTTACTTTACACCAGCTTTTTCTTCTTAGCTTCCTTTATCGGAGGTGCGGTTATCAATATCTTTTTTACCAACACCTACTTATTAGGGCTTAATCTACAATTTATTTTCGCCTCTTATTTCTTCTTTTTGAATATGTATTTACTGCGATATGCGATAAGTGTAGGAATGACCGGCATTGCGGCCTCACTTGTAACATTCCCGCTCAAAATGGTAGGTTTGTTTACCGCTATACTTTATATCGCCAAAGTTAATCTGCCGTTTTTATACGCTGGAATTACCTTATTCGGAGTAACTATTCCCTATTTATTGGCAATTATTATGTTGTTAATAACTTTTGAGGAAAAGATTGTCGGGTGGATTACTTCTTTGGTGGATATGATAAAAGCTAAGAGGTATAAGGATAAGGGCGGTAAGACTTTGATTGAGTTTGCCGGTGGTGATGCCCTGATGTCTTTTGTATTTAACGCAGGTGTAGATAAGGCTACGGAAAGAGAATTAAAACGTTGGCAGAATTTTTGGTCTAAGGGAGATAGGGGGGTAAGGTCTATAAATGAAGCATTTGGTATAAAGGGTGATATGGCGAAATTAAAAGAGCTGTTTGATTTTCTTCATAAAACTGAATTAAGCAATGAGATTTCCTTGTTTCATCCTTCGCAGCTAATGCTGAGGGGTAAGGAAGAAGATTGGGGAGCAGATAATGATTTAAGAATTATCGTTGATTCACAGGAGGAATTAGAGAAGCTTTTTATTGCTGCTCAAATTAAATCCTATCTGGTGGCAATTGGTTCTTATGCAGGTATGTCAGAGGATACCGGCACAAATTTAGTGGATATGGTTTTAGCGATAAACGCTGATAACCAGATGGATAACAAAGATATTGTGGTGAATATTATTTCAAATTATTATAAAGATGATGACAAAGGTAAACCTTCCAATACCGATTATTCAAAAGGTAAAGAACATGGCCAACGCTATCTGCTGGCGCGGTTACTGGAGAGACTTGCTCCTGGTATTCAGGCAAGAGTAACCCATGACTGGACGCCTTTTGGTTTTAAAGCCGCGTTTATGACCGGTAAGGAGATGGATCCTGAGACCTTTATGCAGATTACTTCCCGATTGGTCATTGATAGAAATGCTACCGTGGGTGATCTCGAACTATTTATAAAAGATTTAAAGCGTATCCGAAGTGATGAATCTTTGGTGATTATTGTTCCAGGAAGAATGACTACAAATACATTATATCACATAGGTAAAGCGTCAGAACTTATTGAAGGCGGACATCGCTCTTTTACCAAAGGCATTATGCTTATTGGCGGGAAAGCCGGTGAGAGCATCGGAACAGGTTGGGGCAATATGCAGTCCACTTCTTTATGGAAGGTTTTGGAAAGATTCGCCTACCGTAACTACCCAATTTACCCCTTTAGCGCATATGTTTATCGGCAACAAGGATTGATTAAGAGTTTTTGGGCACGTTTATTTGGGGCGATAGCTTTTACCCATGATGCTGAAGGAATTAGCGAGGATATCTGGGCTGTTGAGCAGGAAGCACGGATGAAGGTAAGTTTGGGTATAACCCCAAAATTCAGTCGTTCAAGAGCAATGTGGAATAAACAAAGAGAAAGTTATTCCCATGCCGCCTGGTACTCTGCTTATCCCAGATGGTCAGGTGGTCTTCATCAGAAGATGTTTGATAAAACAATGCAGAATATTAGTGAGCTTGGCCCATTATCTGTAGTTGCCAAGGAACCACGTGTTAATGCCGGCAGCTTTTTCTCATCTGCTCCCTGGGCATTACTGGGTATTCTTCTTTATCCTTTTGCTATTATTGCCGGTCTATCTCCGTTTGTGGGGATTTTACTGGTTTTCTGGTATTATTCTTTGATATTTAACCAGATATTGACTCTGCATGGATTGCTGCATTATCTGGAAGCAGCAGGTTTTAATAAATCCTGGGCTTTAGTTGGTGGTATGATTACGCTTTTATTTGGTTTTTCCCCGGGTTGGTTTATAATCGGGTATCTTATGGGTGGATTTATTATTGGTTTAGGCCGCTGGTTATACAATAGAGGTATTGATGCACTTACTTTTGCGTCTCAGCTTGTTGTTCATGCAATAGCCCAGATTATCAGACAGACCCTGGAATTTATATTATCGGGGGAACAGAAAAATGATTCTTTGAGTGTAGATATGCGGTTTAGAACCACAATAGGTGGAGACGAGACTAATCCTTTAGGAAAATATGCCAATTTTGTTAATTTAAAGACAGTTGCTCGTATTATGGGATCTTTCATATATTTTTCATATTTAAGTGTAATTGCTCTAACATTGGACATGTTAAACGTATTAATGCTTTTACCTTTTATTGGTTTTGGTATCGGGCTTATGGTTGGTCCTTTTTCCAATAATGTACCAAAAGGAGAAAGCACGAAAGGAGAGATTTTGGCAGCACTTTTAGGTTGGAGTACCGGGTTTGTAATTTTGACAATGGCTACTCTGCTTGTTTCATCAGGAGTTTTTGCTCTTACGTTAACAGGTTGGAGTGTGGTAACATCTATAGTGCTTGGTGTTATTATTTGGGCTTCAAAATATTCCCGTATCGGAAAGTTTAAACATAATTTTTTAAAGAGGGTTTTAGACCGTTGGGAAATTTCTCAGTACTTAGGCACGGGGAAGATTGCCCGTATGCATTCGAGATACCTGCGTTCTTTTACTTTATCCTTATTTACTTTCCTCTTCTTATTTGTCGTGCCATTATCCAGCATTTTAGTATTTGAGGTGGCCTTGTTCTATAAGGTATCCCTGCCGATGAAACTATTAGTGAGTTTTATGGGGTCGTTGATTGGTATCGCGCTACTCTTCAAAACATTGAGCCTGATTTTAGGCAGACTGACAGAATTAAGGCTTACTTCCGAGACTAATAATTTAATGCAGAAATTTAAAGGTTCTGATGGACAATTAGATAAAGCTACTATCGCCTATATCCGAGCATTGCTTTATGATGTAAATGTTTTTATCCATCAGGGGAATTATTTCTGGGCAAAGAAGAATTTAGAAAAGATAAGAAAATTATTACAGGTAAATTTCTTTGAACACTATTTAGATTCAATGAGGGGACTGTTCTCTAATTTAATTTCTATGCCAAAAGTAGTTGCGCATTCGATTATTTCATTAAAGAATTTATCCAAGGGCATCTCTCAGGATATGAAAAAACAAAATTTACCGTATGAAGTTTTAGATAAAGCAATTGAAAATGAAATTAAGTATTTTAATGAAATTATTAAAGGGGGCAAAGAACGTGGAGAGTTACCGGAGGTTTTAGTTGCCCTGTTTAGTGAAAAATTAACACTCTGGGGTGAGAAGAGAAAAGAACGTTTAGAATTTTTAAAGAGGCTTGAAGGTTCAGAGGAAAGTAGATGGCGAGGAAAACTCTGGAAGATTAATAAAGACATTTCAATTTTAGAGAAAGAGATTTTAGAGTTGCAGATTGAAAAATATACTGAAGATACCCTTATCAAGACAAAGGGAAAATATTTATTTGCACAGATTCGTTTCATTTATGAAGCGTGGCTTAAAGATTATCCTCAAAGCAGTACCGAAGAAAGAACAAATAAATTAAATGGAATTTTTGAAACCTATAAAATCTCTGAACGTAGCCCAACTTTATATCAGTTCTTGTTGCCAGGATTTGAGAAGTTTAAAAAGGGGATATTACAACAAGACATGCCTTTATTTAAAAGAATACTCAACACTTTTAAACGTCATAAGTTACATATGATAACACTTTTTCTTTTTGCGTCAATATTGCTGCCAACACTTGTCTCTGCTTATATTCCTAATAGTGAGGATGGCTCATTTATTTCTCAGTTTATTAATTATATTTATAAATATTTTATCCCGCTTATAATAACATTAGGTTCAGGTATGATATTTATTTCTGCCAGAAACGAGAAGGATATAAAGGCGATGTTAAAGGACGAAGATAAACGGATTATTTTGACTGATGATCCGGACAGGGAAATTGAATTTAATGAAAAGCCTAAGGAACTGGATATGCAACGTTTAATATTCCTGATTGTGGGTAATAAAAATAGTCAAAGTGATATATCTATAGCAGATGATTTTAAACTTAAGGAGACGATATTGGCGCTTGTTGTGGAAGCTTCTCTTCAAAAAATACTCGAGCAGAATGGGATTGATGAAAAAAATCAATTTGAAATTTTCCTTAGTAATGTTGATTTTAATGCCTCTAATTTATTGAAAAATACGCGTGAAGAGGCCGTGTTGAAATTTCTTTATTTATTACACAATGTCAGCAGTAAACTTGAAGAACTGGAAATAAGCGGACAACTAGATAATCGGTATCGGTTTGTTCTTATGGACGTTAGTCCCGCAGGCGTTGAAAATATAGAAATGGCATTGAAGGATAAGACATTTGCGCAGCTAAAAGGAACCATTGAACAAATTAATGCGCAGGCATCGTTGGCGAGCGAGCTTCAGTCCGGCAACACGGTGTCGATATTGGGGTTGACCGTAAAACTTGATGCACAGCAAAAAATGCTCGTTGTCGAATCGGAACCGATTGTACCCGCAGCGGCAACGGCTGAAATACCAGGTGGTGCGGTTGCGGATACGCGGACAGGAGCGGATACTTCTTATCAGGAACAATCCACGGCCGGGCAGGAAAAAGATAAAGCCGTCGAGAGCAACCGCGGGCTTAAGGCCAGGT
Organism: Candidatus Omnitrophota bacterium; assembly: GCA_018895275.1. Lineage (GTDB taxonomy): Bacteria > Omnitrophota > Gorgyraeia > B26-G9 > B26-G9 > JAHIOQ01. Next base: position 22,010 of record JAHIOQ010000082.1, on the reverse strand, counting down.
ATGACGCTATTTTTGAAGCAACCAAACAGCAGGGTAATATGGAAAATCCGCGCGGTTTTCCGGTTGTGAAAGAACCGGTCAGCGTGATAAAATTGGGCGAAAATAAAGCGGATATAGCACCGCAGGAACCAGCCGCCTCAAAAGAAGAAACCCCTCCGCCTCCGGCTGCGGATCCCGCGCTCAGGGATAAGCTGGATGGTTTAATGCCTTCACCGCGTAAACAAGGCGCGCCCGTGGATGTGAGAGAGTTGATTGATATGGCGGCGTAATATTAGGTGTTAGGTTTTAGGTTATAGGTGGGGAAATGATATATAGTTATAAAGATCTTGAGGTTTGGAAAAAGGCAATAGATTTAGTTAAGCAGATTTATATTATTACTAGAAATTTTCCTAAAGAAGAAATTTATGGTTTAGTAAACCAAATGAGAAGGGCATCTGTATCTATTCCTTCCAATATTGCTGAAGGTAAAACAAGGCAATATTCAAACGAATATATACAGTTTTTATATATAGCATTAGGCTCATGTGCTGAATTAGAAACTCAGGTTATTATTTGTAATGAGTTAAGATATATTGACGAAAAAACAATTAATCCAATTTTAGAAAAACTAAGCGAAATTAGTAAAATGTTGAGGAGTCTTATAAGAAGTTTGCGCAATTTAAAGCCCTAAAACCTGAAACCCATAACCTATAACCTTTGTTTTGGAAGATGGCGATTAAAGATGGAAAGCGCGGAAAAAAGGCAATGCAGAAGAAGAGTTGCCCGTGATGTAGGGATAACCCTGCGCCCGCTGGATCCCCGGGTATGGTTTCAATTCTGGAGCGGGACAGAATGCGAGATGCGTGATATCAGCCTGGTCGGGGCCGGGATTTATTCAAAGGATAAAATTCCCGAAGGCACACCGCTAAGTGTTGATATCCGCTTGGGCAAAAGCGCTGATACCATTCGCATATTCGGCAAAATCGCCTGGGCGCATCAGGAGAACGAACAATACCGGATGGGTGTAAGTTTTTTCTGGTGGAAAGAAGAAGAGGATAAAAAGATTGTCGATAGTTTTGTGGAACGTTATTATAAGGCAGTGAATTAGCTCATGGCTCATAGCTTACGGTTCATAAGCTCATATAGCTCAATTCAAAAAATTTGCAATATTTGATTGACCAACTACCGGTAAACAGGTATACTGAATACTGTGAATCCGGCAAAATAATTGATAATTTGAAAAATATATGCCCTAAATTTTATTATTGTAAAAAATTGGTTAAATGATAGAATAAATATTTATGAAGAAGACAGATGAACGGGTAATATATTGGTTAAAAATAGCGGAACATGATTATGAGACTATGTTAGGATTGTTCAAGCTTAAAAGATACGCGGATAGTTTGTTTTATGGTCATATGGTATTGGAAAAAAATTAAGCAAATTTATGAAAAGCTATGCAAAATTCTAAAAGTCTAAAAGATATAAAAAAAATTCTTTTAAAATATAAGGAAATTTTGAAAAAAGACAACTTCCCCGTAATAGCAATGATTTTATTTGGTTTTTATGCTAAGGGAAATTCAAAACCGTATAGCGATATTGATGTTTGCGTGATTTCAGAAAGGTTTTTGAAAAATAAAAGTCATTATGAATCTTATCTTTGGAAAAAGGTTTTAGAAGTTGACCCTCATATTGAACCTGTAGGTTATCATCCGAATGAATTCAAAAGTATTGACCCTCTTGTTAATGAAATAAAGAAGCATGGAATTTGGATTAACTAATTCTTGCGCTGTTTATTTTTCAAAAACCTCCTGATAAACGAGTTTTTCTTGGGCAAATAGTAAAATCCGCGATTATGTATAAAAACAGGATGGAGAAATGATAGATGAAAAATGAGGTTAGGAAAAGATAATTATGCTTGAGACGGATAAAAATATTGAATTATTAAAAAATTATTTTACTAAGCGCCCGGATGTTGTAATGGCTTTTTTATTTGGTTCGCGGTCTCAACGGAAGGAAAGGGAAAGTTCTGATTGGGATATCGCGGTATATTTAAAGCCAAATACCGCGCAACTAGAATGGGAAGAATTACATAGAGAGTATCCGGAAGAAGAAAATATTTGGAATGACTGCATCGATATTTTAAAAAGAGACGATATTGATTTGATTATTTTGAATCGCGCCGCTTCAAACATCGCGGATGCGGCTATGCGGGGAATTCCTTTGGTTATTAAGGACAGGCGGATTTATTTGGAGTTAATGTTGATTGTCAGCAGGGAAGCCGAAGATTACCGCGTTTTCGCGGATGAATTTTTTGCTATAAGCCAAAGGTCGGCGTCATTAACCGCTTTAGATAAGAACATTTTACAGAAGACAATAATTTTTCTTAAGCAGGAACTGGAAAGTTACAGCGTTTTTAAGAAAATGACGCAGAAGGAATATCAAAATGATCCTAATCTTCGCCGGAACTCAGAACGATGGGTGGAAAATATTATTAACGCAAGCATAGATATTTCTAAAATAATTTTAAGCAGTGAAAAAAAATTAATACCGGATACTTACGCGGACGCGTTAAGGCAGGGGATATGGCTATTGGGGCTTCCGGAAAATTTTTTAGGCCATTTTGAACGCTGGGTGAAACTGCGAAATATACTCGCGCATGAATATCTTGATATTAAATGGAAAAGGATGGAAGATTTTATCGCTAATGGCGATCCTTATATTAGGGATTTTGTGGAAGCGGCAGAGAAATTTTTAAGCCGGCAGTAATTGGGAAAGTGAAAAAGACCGCTTAAGGAAATTTATGAAAATCCCGCCGAAACAAAAGCTCGAATGGCTTTATCAGATGCATTTATTTATCCTCAAAAGCTCATCAAAGCGCGGCCTGGTGCTGCGCAGAAAGTTGCGGCAGATGCGCTGATGCGAACCGCCTAAGTGTCGATGTAAATCTGATTAATTTCATATAGTTTATAAATTTTTTTTTGCGCTGAATAGCTTTGTCCAAGCTGACGAGGGGGTGCTTTATTTAAGCGCTGACGGGTTTCTTGCTCCCCAGATCAGGATAAATGGAAAAGATTTTTTAGAGCTATATTATAATGCTAATGTTGATTCCGCTGTAAAATTAATTTGAAAATAACAGAAGAAATGATGTAAAATAAAAAATATGCGTTAAACAAATGCTTTTAACTTAAGGGCAGGCTTACGTTGGCATTATAATATTGTATTTTCCTGATGATAAAATTAATACCGGCTTGCGTATGGTCGGTATTATTGGAGAGCGATATGTAATGTCCAGTAAGTATGTGGTATCCGGAGAAAGATCGCAGGTGAATAGCCGCTTCTTGTTTAAGAGTAAAGGGTGAGTTGTTTAACTCAAAGGAGGAATATGATGGAAGCAGTAAAAGAAATTACCGTGGAGGATTTGAATCCCGGGGCGTTTATCGAAGAGAAAGCCGGGGAGATTGCCGCTTTAGTCGGAGCGGGAACGGCAATTAACGCCTTATCCGGCGGAGTGGACTCGTCTGTAGTCACAATGCTTGGGCATAAAGCGCTTGGGCCAAAATTAAAAACATATTTTATCGATAATGGTCTGATGCGCAAAGATGAGCCCATGCGAATTGCCGCGCTGTTTAAGGGGTTGGGAGTGAAAGTCGAAATTGTTGATGCGCGCGATAATTTTTTTAAAGCCTTAAAGGGCTTAACTGATCCGGAGGAAAAAAGAGAGGCGATCACCCAGACTTTTTATAAAGATGTTTTTGGAAATTTAGTAAAAGAGAGCCAGTCGAAGTATCTTTTGCAGGGTACTATTTTGACGGATATCGACGAGACCGTCGCGGGTATTAAAAGGCAACATAACGTTTTTGAACAGCTGGGGATTGATCCTCAGGAGGCATTTGGTTATAAAATTATCGAACCGGTCGTTCAATTGCGTAAAAACGGGGTCAGGAAAATCGGCGAAGCTTTAGGTCTGCCGGAGGCCATTTTTAACCGCATGCCTTTCCCCGGGCCGGCGCTCGCGGCGCGTGTTATCGGCGAGGCAACTTCGGAAAGAATAGAGATAGTAAGAACAGCAACTGTGATCATCGAAGAAGAGTTGGCGGGGACAAAGGCATTTCAGTATATGGCCATTCTTCATCAGGACAGAGTCACAGGAATGCGCGAGGGGAAAAGAGATTTTGGCCTGCAGATTGAAATACGCTGCTGGGACAGCATCGATGCGCGCAGAGCTACTCCAACCCGGTTATCGTACGAAATATTGGAAAAGTTGTCAGAGCGTATGACAACCGAAGTACCGGGGGTGGTCAGTGTTACCTATAATATCACGACAAAACCGCCCTCAACGATGGAAGCGATATAATATAGCGGTTACCTGCTGAAACAAAAGAGATAAAAATAAAAAGGGAGAAATATGAACAAAATAAGCATTATGCCTTGTCTGGATATGAAGGAAGGGCGGGTAGTTAAAGGGATTAATTTTATAGATTTAAAAGACGCGGGAGATCCGGTTGAGAACGCTCTGTTATATCAGAAAGAAGGAGCCGATGAACTTGCCATGCTTGATATCGCGGCGACCGTAGAGAATCGCAAGACACGGCTTGAGTGGGTTAAAAACGTGGCTTCGGTAATCAATATTCCGCTTACGGTCGGCGGCGGTATCGCCAGCCTTGAGGATATTGAATTGGTACTCAAAGCCGGCGCGGATAAGGTGTCGATGAATAGCGCAGCGGTAAAAAAGCCGGATTTAATAAAAGAGGCGGCGAAAGAATTCGGCACGGAAAGAATCACTGTTGCTATTGACGGCAAGCGCAATCCGGATATGCCCTCGGGGTTTGATGTGGTTGTTTCCGGGGGGACTAAGTCTGTGGGACGTGATGCTGTGGAATGGGCAAAGCAGTGCGAAGAACTTGGTGCAAGTGTTATTCTGCCCACGAGCATGGATGGCGATGGGACTCTTAAAGGATATGACTTGGAATTTACCAAGGCCATTTCTGATGCGGTGAATGTACCTGTTGTCGCTTCCGGCGGCGCCGGGAAGTTAGAGCATTTCCATGCGGCGGTTGTCCATGGCGGAGCGCGGATTTTACTTGCCGCCTCAGTTTTTCATTTTCGTACCATATCTATTCGGGAATTGAAAGAATATCTTCGGGCTAAAGGGGTTGAGGTGATTCTCTAGGAATCGCAATACCGCCTTGCAAACAGTTTTTTCTCCCCCGAGGGGGAATCTTCGCACTACCCGTCTTCCGCATTGAGCGTGGTTAAAACCCCTTATTCCACCTACGCGGTGGAATAAGGGGTTGACGTGGAGCAAACTTCAAGTAACCTCAAGAAACCTTAGTAAAAATCAATGGATGTGGGGTATAATAAATAGGTTGTAATGAAGAGAGAAAACAGGGGGTAGTGGTTTCTTTATTGAATGGAGAGATGATGGCCAAGGGCAAGGATAAAGGTAAGAATAATAAACAGGAATCGTTCGAAGCTACGCTCTGGCAGTCCGCGGATAAGCTGCGTAAAAATATGGATGCCGCGGAGTATAAGCATGTTTTGCTGGGATTGATATTCCTGAAATATATCTCGGATGCGTTTGAAGTACTGCATGCAAAATTGGTCAAAGGTAAAGGCGATTACGAAGGCGCCGATGCCGAAGACCCGAACGAATACGCCGCAGATAAAGTTTTCTTTGTTTCTCCTATTGCCCGCTGGAAACATATTGCCGCAAATGCCAAGAAAACGGAGATTCTTTTGAATAACGGCAAGAAGGTAGATATCGGCGGATATGTCGATGAAGCCATGGAAGCCATAGAACGCCAGAACCAGTCACTTAAAGGGGTTCTCCCTAAAGTATACGCCCGGCAGAATCTTGACCGGGCAAGTTTGGGCGGTCTTATTGACCTTGTGGGTACGATTGCGCTTGGCACTGAAGAGGCAAAGAGTAAAGATGTGCTCGGCCAGGTGTATGAATATTTTCTCGGGCAATTCGCGCTTGCCGAAGGCAAAAAGGGCGGACAGTTTTATACACCGCGAAGTGTAGTTAAGCTGCTGGTTGAGGTACTTCAACCTTATGAAGGCCGCGTGTTCGACCCGTGCTGCGGCTCAGGCGGTATGTTTGTTCAAAGTGAAAAATTCATCCTTGCGCATCAGGATCATTATAAAAAGAAAACCAAAGGCGTCAGCCTTAATCCAATTGATATGATTTCTATTTATGGCCAGGAGTCCAACCAGACGACCTGGCGTCTTGCCAAGATGAACCTGGCTATTCGCGGGATCGACAGCTCGAATATCAAATGGAACAACGAAGGTTCTTTTTTAAATGACGCGCATAAAGATTTGAAGGCGGATTTTATCATTGCCAATCCGCCGTTTAATGATTCCGATTGGTCAGGCGATCTTTTGAAAGACGATGCTCGCTGGAAATACGGTATTCCGCCCAGCGGCAACGCCAATTACGCCTGGATACAGCATTTCATCTATCATACGTCGCCTAAGGGCATGGCAGGGTTTGTCTTGGCAAAAGGTTCCCTGACTTCTAAGACGAACAACGAAGGCGAAATCCGCAAGGCGATTATTGAGGCTGGGTTGCTTGATTGCATTGTCAATCTTCCGGCTAAACTTTTCCTGAATACGCAGATTCCGGCGTGTCTCTGGTTTATTCGGCGTAAGGGCGTTGCCGAACCCTCACCCTGGCCCTCTCCCAGGGGGAGAGGGGGACATTATCGGGGGGGATTTGATTTCTCCGGGCAGTTGGAACGGGCCAGGGAATTGAGAAAGAAGGGGACGTCAGCGGAGCAGTTCTTCTGGGAAATCGTGCGAGATCGGCGATTTCTTGATTTAAAATTCAGGCGGCAGCATCAGATCGGCGATTACATTGTCGATTTTTACTGTGATGAGAATAAGCTTATCATAGAAATTGACGGTGGAATTCACGATACCGACCAAAGGCGGAAAATAGATCGTAAACGCGACGGTTACCTGAAAGCTCTCGGCATGACCGTAATTCGTATCCCAAACGAAGAATTATTGAACGATCCAGAAAAATCATTAAAAAAAATCGCCTCTGTATTCCCTTCCCCCTCTGGGAGAAGGGCCAGGGATGAGGGTGAAGTCCTCTTCATAGACGCCCGTAATCTAGGTTTTTTGCTTAACCGCCGCACAAAAGATTTTACCGATGAAGACATCGCCAAAATATCTGGGACATATCATGCTTGGAGGGAATTGTTTCACCCTTCTCCCTCTGGGAGAAGGGACGGAGATGAGGGTATCAGCTATGCTGATATACCGGGCTTTTGCAAATCCGTCGCGCTGGATGAAATCAGACAAAAAGATTATGTGCTCACTCCGGGGCGCTATATCGGTTTACCGGAGGATGAAGATGACTTTGATTTTGCCGAGCGCTTTACTAAGCTTAAAGCCGAGCTTGATGAGCAAATGAAGGAAGAAGTGAGGTTGAATGAACTCATAAGGAAGAATCTTGGGAAAATAGAGGTATCCAATGTCGAAAATTAGTACTTCAAAATCTGCTAACGAAAGTTTAACGTTTGATTCTTTGGTGAAGTCTATTTGCTTGATCAACGAACGAATGTCGATACAAGCGGCGAAAGCCGTTAATACCAGTCTTACCTTGCGTAACTGGTTTATCGGTAGGTATATTTCTGAATTTGAGCTTCATGGCGAAGATAGGGCTGGCTATGGGGATAGCCTTTTTAGCGAACTTGCCGGTAGGCTTGCACAGTATAGCATCAGCGGGTGTGGTTCGCGGCAGTTATATAATTACAGGACTTTTTATCGCGTATATCCTCAAATTTCGCGGACAGTGTCCGCAAAATCTAAAGATATATTTTCCATGGGTTTGAATCGTGGTTTAAAATTGCGGACAGTGTCCGCAAAATTGGCAATAGCGCCGGAGAAATTGGTTGACAGTCTTTCATACAGTCATTTTGAATCCCACGAAGTTATGGGCGAATCGCGTCTGGAAGACGCGCTGCTTGATTGCCTGCAGGAATTCCTTCTTGAGATGGGCCACGGGTTTTGTTTTGAAGTTCGCCAAAAACGGATACAGATCGGCGGTAAAGAGTGTTTTGTCGACCTTGTGCTGTATCACCGTATTTTGAAATGCCATGTGTTGATTGAACTTAAAATCGATGAGTTCAAGCACGAGCATATAGGCCAACTTAATACCTATGTAAGCTGGTATAAAAAGAATGTTATGACTACCGGGGATAACCCGCCTGTCGGGATACTTCTGTGCACCAGTAAGGATCATGCCTTTGTAGAATTCGCGCTTGCCGGAATGAATAATAAACTTTTCGTTTCCAAATATCAGCTGGAGCTTCCGGATAAAGAAAAGATGCAGAAGTTTATTGAAGAGCAGCTACGCGAGGTAAAAAGATGACTTTTTCATCGAGCCCTGCAAAACGCGGGTGGAAGGAATGTAAGTTGGGGGAAATAATTGAGATTATTGGAGGCGGTACTCCAAAAACAAGTATTCCAGAGTATTGGAATGGAAATATTCCTTGGTTATCGGTTGTGGATTTTAATATTGGCAATAAATATGTTTATAAGGCTGAGAAAGTTATTACTCAAAAAGGATTAGATAATAGTAGTACTAAATTGCTTAATGAAGGAGATATCATTATTTCAGCAAGAGGAACAGTTGGAGCACTCGCTGTTCTTAGGAAGCAAATGGCTTTCAATCAGTCGTGTTATGGCATTAGAGGGATCCCGGATATTTCTAATCAAGATTATGTGTATTATTTGATCAAAGACTCAATTAATAATTTACAACAAATAGCGCATGGTGGCGTTTTTGATACAATCACGAGAGAAACATTTGATCATATTGCAATAGCTTTGCCATCACTTCCCGAACAGCGCGCTATTGCCGGGGTTCTTTCCAGCCTTGACGACAAAATCGACCTTTTGCATCGGCAGAACAAAACTCTGGAAGGCATTGCCGAAGCTCTCTGGCGGAAGATGTTTGTGGAGGAGGCGGATAATAGTTGGAAAGAGGTTCCCCTTCTTGAGATAATTGATTTGGTGGGGGGAGGAACGCCTAAAACGGATACTGTAGAATACTGGGATGGTTCAATCCCTTGGCTTTCAGCAAAAGATATTACTTCGAATCATAAGAGATATATTGTTAAGACGGAAAGAAATATATCCGAGTTGGGTGTAAATAATAGCTCTGCAAAAATATTATCTCAGAATGCTACAATTATTTCTGCGAGAGGCACTGTGGGGAATTATTGTTTGCTTTCAAAACCTATGGCTTTTAGCCAATCAAATTATGGAATATTGCCTAAGATAGAAGGGTGTTATTTTTTTACATATTTGTTGATCGTATCGCTTGTTGATGCTGAGATTGTGCCGACATTGTCGGCACAATTGATACAAGATTACGGGAAAAATTTTGAAGCGAAAAATTTATGGAGGATGATACAATTTGCTGAATATTTCCCAAAAGAAGAGATTGTCGTGACACTGTCACGACAATTGAGCTGGAGCCATTTTATTGAAATCATTCCGGTTAAAGACCAGCTTGCCCGCGAATTTTATACTGAGATGTGCCGTATGGAACGTTGGAGCGTGCGGACTTTACGTAAAAAAATCGGCAGTATGATGTTTGAACGTACAGCCATCGCTAAAAAGTCCGATACCGTTATTAAAATGGAGCTCTCATCTTTGCGCGAATCTGACAAGCTTACGCCGGATCTTGTTTTTCGCGATCCGTATTTTCTGGATTTTTTAGGACTGAAAGGTTTCTTTCAAGAAAAAGACCTTGAAGCCGCAATTTTGCGTGAATTGGAAGCGTTTATTATGGAGTTAGGCGTTGGTTTTACTTTTGTCGAACGGCAGAAACGAATGATTGTTGATGGCGATGATTTTTATCTAGATCTCTTATTTTATCATCGGAATTTACGCAGGCTGGTTGCTATTGATATGATGCGATTATCACCTTGCGGCCGCAGTGGCATAGTGATGATTTGAAAGAAGGGGCGCTGAAGGTGGTTATGACGTCGTCATCTTCCGACAAAATGGAATTTGACCCTGAAGACCCGGACAGCTTAGTGATTCCGGCTTGTCATCGGACGAATAAACAAGATCGCCAGGTGCTTGCCGAGAGGATGAAAGAGCCACGGGATCCGTTGAAGTTGGTTATTGTGCGGGATATGTGGTTGACCGGATTCGACGTGCCATGTTTGCATACGATGTATATTGATAAGTTGATGAAAGGCCACACGCTTATGCAGGCAATCGCGCGGGTAAATCGCGTTTTTATGGATAAGCCCGGCGGGTTGGTGGTGGATTATATCGGTATTGGTAATGCGCTGAAAGAGGCCTTGGCATTTTATGCGAGTTCCGGCGGTAAAGGGGAACCGGCTGAAACGCAAGCAAGGGCATTGGAATTATTGGCAGAGAAGATCGAGGTTGTCCGGCAGATGTTTCACGGATTCGATTATATGCGGTTTTTTAGCGTGGGGACTGCGGAACGGTTATCGCTTATTTTGGAGGCAGAAGAATTTGTCCTTTCACAAGAGCAAGCCAAAGAACGATTTATCAAGGAATCGACGGTACTTTCAAAGCTTTTTGCTCTGGCAGTGCCGCATGAAGATGCGCTGGCATTGACCAATGAAATCGCTTTTTTCCAAGCTGTGCGGGCACGGTTACTAAAGTTCGAAGGGGATGGAGAGCGAGGAGAGAAGAATTATGAAAGCGCGATTCGTCAAATCGTAAATCAAGCGGTTGAATCGACCGAGGTAGTGGATCTTTTTGCCGCGGCCGGGATTCAAAAGCCGGATATCTCCTTGCTTTCAGAAGAGTTTTTACAAGAAGTCAAAGGGATGAAGCACAAGAATCTGGGAGTGGAGCTTTTAAAGAAGATTCTTAACGATGAGATAAAAGTGAGGTTGAATTTTAATATCACCGAAGGTAAAAAATTGCTGGATTTGCTGGAAGCGTCGATTAAAAAGTATCAAAATAATCTTTTAAGCACGACGGAGATCATCGAAGAACTTTTAGCGATTGCGCGGCAGATTCGGGATGTGGATGGCTTGGCTGAAAAGCTGAAATTGTCAAAAGACGAGTTCGCATTTTATACGGCATTGGAGATCAACGACAGCGCGGTGAGTGTATTGGGTGATGATACTCTAAAATAAGTATCCCTATATAATAAACGGCTATCCGCCTTTTTTAAAGTATCTTTTTGATGAGGGCCGGAACAAGGGGTTTGACTGGGGCGATTATGTTATTCACGCGGTTGTCGGCGGGGAGGGCATGTCCGAAGGATTGCGCGATTATCTGCTTAAGTTTGCCGGCAGGGTATATTCCGGTTACGGGGCATCAGACCTGGAAATCGGTATTGCCGGGGAAAATCCCTTAACCGTGATGATCCGGAAATTATGTCTGGAGAACGCGGATTTAAGAAAAACCCTTTTCGGCGATGACCACAGGCTGCCGATGCTTTTTCAGTATAATCCGCTGGATCATTTTATAGAGATAATCGATAAGGAAATAGTGGTGACGATAAGTAAGCCGTGGACTCTTTCCCCGAGGATACGCTATAACATCAGGGATGAAGGCGGGATGCTTACTTTTGATGATATGAAGAAAAGGCTGGAAAAACATAATATTGATATTTTGGAATTGGAAAGAAAGTGCGATTATCCCCGCTGGTATCTGCCGTTTCTTTTTGTTTTCGGCCGAAAAGACAGTACGGTTTCAGTCATGGGCGCGAATATATATCCGGAGGATGTGGAAAGTATTGTGTATTCAGATTCTTTTCTGTCGGGTAATATTAATTCATTCTGTATTTCTCTGGAGGAAGACGCGCAGGGTAATCCGCGGCCGTGTTTTTCTTTCGAATTAGCGGATATGAAGCAAAAGGGTGAAGTTGAGAAAAGGTTAAAGGAACTGATGGTTGCCGGGTTGGAACGGTTGAGCGTGGATTATAAAAAGGCCAGAGAAGAGTATCCGCAGGCAGTTGAGCCGGTTTTAAGGCTTTATGGAATCTGTGAAGGGCCTTTTAAAGATAATAATGCCCGCATTAAGAAACGTTATATTTACACTACAGAATGCCGATAAAACAATATTATAGTGTAAATACCGGGTAATTTTTGGGGGATTTTAAAAGCTATAAGTGATTTGGATGGCATTTTTATATTGTATTTCTTTAGAAGAAGATGCTCAGGGTAATTTACGGCCGCATGAAGCTTCCCAAGGATATGGACAAATGATGCAATCGTATCATTTGGGTTAAATAATCGTGTTCTCGTTGCTCTTGTGCAACAGATATATATATGGTATACTTCTTTCGTTTTTTATTCTAATCCTTTTGCGTATAACTTATTTATTAACAGTGAATAATAAATTTAATTAAAAATGAGAAAAAGAATAGTTTTTAAAATAATCGCGGTTGTATTGATTCAGGCTTTTTTAAACTTGAATTACGCAGGGGCATTGGATGATACTGCGCCCAGGCATAATGATTGTTTGCCGGAAATTAATACTCTTAGCCCGCATTTAGCGATTAATGCGGAACAATTTAAGGTTCATTTTAGCGGGTTAGGTGAGCAAAAAAGTCCTTTAGACGAAGATACCCAAAACATCGATTTTGATAATACAAGCCAAAAGTTAAAAAAAGGAAGCTTGTTTTCTAATTTATTAGATAGATATCTTGTTTATAATTTAGTCGATTCGGTCCTTTCTGCAAAGGCACCAGAGGAAATTGCTCCGGGATACGAGCCAGGGTTTATAAATATACAAGACGCTACTTTAGCTGATAGTTTAGTGGCAAAGGTTGAGCAGGTAAAGGCACATCTTTTTATCGCAACTAATAACCCCGTAGTTCAGCGAAGAGTAGTTCAGGCCTTAAATATTTTGGCTGAATACCCTCCTGCACGCAAGTTAAAACATATGCAGTTTGAGAAAATTGGGCATAAACTGGTCAAGCTTATAACTTGTGTTGAAAACGCATATAAGGGTTATAAAGAGGCATTAGATGAGGGAGTAGGAGAAATCTATAAAATAAGATAATATGTATTGAGATTGGTTCTGCTATGAGGAAAAGTGATAATGAAATTCAGAGTTGCTGATAGATTTTTTCTATTACTGATTAGAATTATTGATTTAATCCAAGACAGTATTTTGAAGAATTATGCTGTCTTTGCTTTTATCATAATAATTTTTTACCACAGATAAAAAAATGATAGCTGCTGTGTTATAATGAAATTATGAAAAATTGGCTGCTGGTTTTTATTTTTTTTTCGGTTTGTATCTTTTTCATCCGGGTAGCGATAGCTGAGGAAGAGGGAGAATATTTCATCACCACATCGAATTATGCTAACCGGCAGCTGCATTACTATTACTATATCCCTAATAGCGTTAATTCCAGCATTGCAAACAAATATGATATATTGGCAATGGTCCCTGGCTTAAGCGGCAGTGGCCGGTCGTTTGTTGATGACCAGGTAAGGCAATTTGCTCAGGAACATCAGTTGGTTATTATTGCTCCGTCGTTTATCTTTGACAGCGAGAATTTTGAAGGAAAAAAAAGTTATCAGTATCCATCGGTATGGTCCGGCCAGGCCTTTTTAAATATTCTTCGCGATTTCGAACAAAAATCCGGCTTACAACTTGACAGAATGTATCTATGCGGGCATTCAGCTGGAGCGCAATTTGTTCTAAGGTTTGCTTTGTGGAAACCTGAAAAGTGTATTGCTTGCGCGGCTCATGCCTCTGGCGGCCGGGTACGCTTGGAAAGTTATAATAAAGTAAAATTCTTTATTACTATCGGCAATCAGGATATAGAATCGCGTAAAAAGATTGCGCAAACATTTTTTTCCGAAGCAGAGGCTAAAAATATTAAAGTTGTTTATAAAGAATACAATACCGGCCATGGCCTGTTGCCGGAGCAGTTAACGGATAGCCTGGATTTCTTTTCTGAATATATGGCATCTGGAAATAATAATAATAATGACATTTCTGTTCGACCCTTGCCGATCCCGCGAGGAGAACATGTTATTGTGCATTTAAAGAATGGTCGGCAAACGCGAGCTATTCTTAAGGAAATAACGGAAAAGAGAATCGTACTTTCAGTTCCCCTTGGCAATACTTGGGGGACTTTGAGTTTTTCCAGAGATAAAGTAAAATCTATTGAAAAAGTAGGGCAATAATTAAAATTGGGTCAAATGTTGTGGTGGCGTTTCTCTGATTGCCCCGTAGAGTTATGTTTGTCCTTTATTCTTTCTCGCGGATTTGCTAATGAAACTCTACTCACAGGTTATAGTTACGATAATTTGTTTGCCTTTTTTTATCCTGTCAACTACTTCTTTATTTGTCCGGATTTTCTGTTACAATATAGCTCATTAGCTCATAGCTGCCGGGACGCAGGCTACAGGCTGCAGGCTCCAAGCTTAAAGACTGAGAACAGACAAGACATGGGGCGCAGATGACGTGAGTCACGTTGTGACTACGTCACTCACGTGAACGCAGATTTGTCTCGTACCCAGAACGCCACGGTTGTGAAGCTGTGTATGAATGGCGTTCGGGCGGGATTCCGCCTCGGTGTATACAGGATTTAAAAATAAGAAAAATTTTCGATTTGCGAGTATCAGCGAAGATCTGCGTCCTAATGTGTTCTAATATTTTTTAGTTTTGGATTTGATGCTTGGAATTTATTTAGGATTTTCCCTTTTGAGAGGATTGTGGCATGAAGCCTGAAGCGGCTTGAAATTGTAAATCAAAAATATATGGATAGAAACGAATTTATAATCAAGAATATTGTTAAGGACCTTAATCTGAAGGATTCCGCGGTCAGGAGTGTCGCGGAATTAATCAGGGAGGGGGCGACGATACCTTTTATTGCCAGATACCGCAAGGAAAAAACCAACGGGCTGGATGAGGTGGAGATCCGGAATATCTCGCAAAGGCTGGAGTATTTTAACGAGCTTGAAAAAAGAAAAGAGACGATTCTTAAAACCATTGAATCGCAGGGAAAGCTCACGCCGGAGCTTAAAGATACGATCCTTGGATGTGTTGAAAAAAATAGATTGGAAGACCTCTATCTTCCTTATAAGCCGAAAAGAACGACAAGGGCGACGATTGCCAGGGAAAAAGGGCTTCAGGCTTTGGCGGATATTATATTTGCCCAGAAAGATATAATTGCTTCAAAAGAAGATGTTGTCTTGAAATATGTTAATCCTGAAAAAGGGGTTAACAGTTATGAAGAGGCTTTGCAGGGAGCCCTGGACATTATCGCGGAAAATATCGCGGACACGGAAAGTATCCGCGGCTGGATAAGAAAGTTTTTCCGGGAAAAGGGCGATATCGTTGTAAAGCCGCGGAAGGAATGGAAGGATAAGAAGTCCAAGTTCGAGAATTATTACGCGTTTAGCCAGAATTTAAAGAAGACCCCGGCACACAGGATGCTGGCGATTAGAAGAGGCGCGAATGAAGAGGTGTTAAGCTGGAGTATTGCGGTTGATGAGGAACAGATTCTGGATTTCATGGATTCCGCGGTTATCAGGAATGATTCTTTTTTGTTTAAAGAGGAGTTGAAAAAGGCCGTTAGGGACAGTTATAAAAGGCTGCTGGCGATTTCTATAGAGGTAGAGGTTTTTGTGCTTAAGATGACGGACGCGGATCAGGAGGCGATAAAGGTATTTGAAACGAATCTGAAGAATCTTTTGCTTGCGCCTCCGGCCGGAGGCAGGCCGATAATCGGGATTGACCCGGGATTTAGGACCGGATGTAAGGTGGCGGTCATCGATGCCAAAGGGGATTTTAAGGAATATAAGCCGATATATCCGCATGAGACGAAGAGAAAGTCGGAGGCAGAAGAGATTTTACTCGCCTTTATTAACAGATATGAGGCGGAGCTTATATCGATCGGCAACGGCACGGCATCAAAAGAAACGGATATTTTTGTGCGGGATATTTTAAAAAGACATAACTTAAGCGTTAAGTCCGTGGTGGTGAATGAGGCTGGGGCATCGGTCTATTCGGCATCAGAGGCGGCGCGTGCTGAATTCCCGGATCTGGATGTTACGGTCAGAGGCGCGATAAGTATTGCGCGAAGATTACAGGATCCTTTGGCGGAGCTGGTAAAGATTGATCCCAAGTCCATAGGCGTGGGGCAGTACCAGCATGACGTAAATCAAAAGGAATTAAAAAAATCGCTGGAGCTTGTGGTTGAATCCTGTGTTAATTATGTGGGAGTGGAGCTTAATACTGCTTCCTGCGAACTGCTTTCCTATGTGTCGGGGATTAATAAGACGGTTGCCGAAAATATCGTAAAATACCGGACGCAAAACAGTGCTTTTAAAACCCGTAGGGAGCTTAAAGACATATCCCGGCTCAGCCCCCGGGTATTTGAGCAGTGCGCGGGGTTTTTGCGGATACGCGGCAGCGAGTATCCGCTGGATAATTCTGCTATTCATCCGGAGGCCTATAATATTGTGGAAAAAATGGCAAAGGATAAGAAGATTGCTTTAAGGGATATTATCGGTAATGACGCGGTTATTAACAGCATAGACATAACCCAACATATTACGGAAGAATTCGGGGCGCCTACGCTTACGGATATTCTAAAAGAACTGAGGAAACCGGGACTTGATCCGCGCAAGGAATTTGAAAGTATTGAATTTTCCGCGCAGATAAACAGTATTACGGATCTTAAGCAGGGGATGAATCTTTGCGGGAAGGTGACGAATGTAACTAATTTCGGCGCTTTTGTGGATATCGGCGTGCATCAGGACGGGCTGATCCATATTTCCCGGCTTAGCAGCCGGTTTGTGAGGGACCCCCATAAGGTTGTATGCGTAGGGGATACGGTTAAGGTAACGGTTCTGGATGTTGATGTTGATTTGAAAAGGATATCTTTGGAAAGGGTGGAATAGAAGCCCAGGCTGCAGGCTCCAGGACAAGATATTTATTTTGGTTATTTTCCTTGAATAAAGTGGAAAATTTCAGCCACGAAGGCACAAAGTCACAAAGGAAAGATATGAATTTTGAACCCTTGTCAGAAAAAGAGGAATCCATTGCTGAGGGAATTGTAGATGCAGCATATACTTTGCATATTAATTTTAATGTTCCAGTGATTAAAGATAGTATTAAAAGAATTATATATTTTTGACAATACCGAGAGCGGGATAAGGAGGAGATTATGGATAAAGACCCGATATGCGCAATGGAAGTGGATCAGAGCAAGGCCATTAAAGTTACGCAAAATGGCTCCACATATTATTTTTGCAGTGAACACTGTAAAAATAAGTTTTTAACGCGGTCTACCCCCAAAGATTCGGCAAGATTACCGGGTAAAGATATTTATACTTGCCCGATGCATCCGGAAATAGAACAAAATAAAGCGGGGATTTGCCCTAAGTGCGGGATGAGCCTTGAGTTAAAGACTGTTTCTATCAAGTCAGAAGAGGAAGATGTTGAAGCGCGGATTTTAGCGAATAAATTTTGGATGGGATTAACGTTGACAATACCTGTTTTTTTTCTGGCTCTTGGCGAAATGATTCCGGGGTTTAATCTAAAAGCTGTTGTGCCTTCTCATCTGTCTCGTTGGATTCAATTTGTTTTCGCGACACCGGTTGTGTTGTGGGCGGGAAATATCTTTTTCGTAAAAGCCTGGCAGTCAATTTTGAACAAAAGCCTTAATATGTTTACGTTGATTGCTATGGGAGTGGGGGCAGCGTATGGTTTTAGTGCGATCGCGATTCTTTTTCCGGGTGTTTTCCCGGAATCATTGAAAAAGGGCGGTGAGATTGGTCTATACTTTGAGGCGGCTGCGGTTATTACAGTTCTCGTGCTTTTGGGGCAACTCCTTGAAGCAAGGGCCCGTAATAAAACAGGACATGCTATTAAAGCATTGCTCGGCCTTGCCGCTAAGAACGCGCATCGTATCCGGGACGGCAAAGAAGAAGAGGTAGCCGTTGATAATATCCAAAAAGGTGATTTGCTGCGTGTCCGCCCCGGAGAGAAGGTTCCTTTAGACGGCATTATCACGGAAGGAAAAAGCACAATAGATGAGGCGATGATTTCAGGAGAACCGATTCCGGTTGTAAAAAAAGAAGGGGATCGGGTTATCGGGGCAACGGTTAACCAGTCCGGAACTTTTGTGATGCGGACGGAAAAAGTCGGTTCTGAAACGCTGCTTTCTCAAATTGTGAATATGGTTGCCGAAGCGCAGCGCAGCCGTGCTCCGATTCAAAAACTCGTGGATCAGGTGTCCGGTTATTTTGTGCCTGCC
This sequence comes from Candidatus Omnitrophota bacterium, assembly GCA_018895275.1. GTDB lineage: Bacteria > Omnitrophota > Gorgyraeia > B26-G9 > B26-G9 > JAHIOQ01. The sequence continues at coordinate 3,784 of JAHIOQ010000082.1, read as the reverse complement.
GTGTTGATTTGCGCGGTGATCGCTTTTATTGTGTGGTCTATATTCGGGCCAAAGCCGGCTTTGGCTTATGCTTTGGTTAGTGCTATTTCAGTACTAATTATTGCCTGTCCTTGCGCTCTGGGCCTGGCAACACCCATGTCGATTATGGTGGGGATAGGAAAAGGCGCGCAGTCAGGGATTTTGATTAAAAACGCGGAGGCGATTGAGAAAGCGGAGAGAATTACCCATGTTCTTACGGATAAAACCGGGACATTGACAGCCGGCAAACCGCGGGTTACCGCGGTTATTACGGCAAAGGATTGGGAGGAGCGAACGTTGTTGAATATCGCGGCTTCTCTCGAGCAGAGCAGTGAACATCCCTTGGCCCGGGCAGTGGTTGATTACGCGAAAGAACAAGGCCGGGAACTTATGCCGGTTGATGATTTCCAATCCGTGGCAGGGGGTGGCGTTAAAGGTAAGGTTAATAGTAAAACGGTTCTGGCCGGAAAACAAAAGTTTATGGAAGAGGCCGGGGTAATTCTATCTGAAGAATTGAAAAATAAGGCGGCTGAGCTGCAAGAGAAGGCGCAAACCGTTATTTGGGTGGCTGTAGACGGGCAAACAGCAGGGATTCTGGCGATCTCCGATCCCATAAAGGAAACTACGCCGGAGGCGATTCGGGCTTTACATGAGATGGGGCTTAAAGTGGTTATGCTGACCGGTGACAATAAAAAAACCGCGCAAGCTATCGCCAAAGAATTGAACATAAACAGCGTGTATGCCGAGCTGGAACCGAAGGATAAACAGGATATTGTTAAAAAGTTAAGGGCCGAAGGCGCGAAAGTTATGATGGCCGGAGATGGAATTAATGACGCGCCTGCTTTGGCCGAAGCGGAAGTAGGTATTGCTATGGGTACGGGAACGGATGTGGCGATCGAAAGCGCGGGGATTACATTGGTTAAAGGTGATTTAAACGGTATTGTCAAGGCGCTGCGTTTGAGCAGAAGCGTTATGAGGAATATTCGTCAAAACCTCTTTTTCGCGTTTGTTTATAACGCGCTGGGTATTCCCATTGCTGCCGGTATTCTTTATCCTTTTCTGGGATTGCTTTTGAGTCCAATGATTGCCGGCGCGGCGATGAGTTTTAGTTCCGTTTCTGTGATCGCTAATTCTTTAAGATTGCGCAATCTAACATTGTAATTTATGGAGGAAAAGAATAAGTGGCGTTAATCAGTTTACAGGAAATTACACTTGCGTTTGGCGGTCCGCTGATCTTTGACCGGCTGAGTTTACAGCTGGAACCCGGGGAAAGGGTTGCCCTTCTCGGCCGTAATGGCGCGGGGAAAACCACCTTGATGAAGGTTATCGCCGGCCAATTGGCAATTGATAAAGGCAAGGTTATCTGTCAAAAGGGGTTTAAGGTTGCGCATTTGCCTCAGGAGGTACCGCTTGATATCAAGGGAAATGTTTTTGATATTGTCCTCTCCGGATTAGGGCAGAGCGCGGCTTTTTTAGCGGATTATCATCATCTCAGCCATCGTCTTCAGAGCGAACATACTCCGGAATTAATGCGCCGGCTTGACAGGCTGCAGTCAGAGATGGATCGCACTGCTGGATGGGATCTTAATAATCAGGTAGAATATATCATTACGAAGATGAAGCTTGATTCGGAAAGCGAATTTGAACTTTTATCCGGAGGGCAGAAACGCCGCGTTCTTTTGGCTAAGGCCCTGGTTTTCAAACCGGATGTCCTGCTTTTGGACGAGCCGACGAATCATCTGGATATTGAATCAATTGGCTGGCTGGAAAAATTTCTGCTTACGTATCCGGGAACTGTTTTTTTTGTCACCCATGACCGGATGTTCATGACTAATTTGGCTAAGAGGATTATCGAGCTTGACCGCGGAAAACTATTCAGCTGGGCATGTGATTATAAGACTTTTCTTGAACGCAGGCAAATGGCATTGGATATGGAGCTGGTGCACCAGGAAAATTTTAATAAAAAATTAGCGCAGGAGGAGATTTGGATCAGGCAGGGGGTCAAGGCCCGCCGTTGCCGTAACGAAGGCAGGGTTAAGGCGCTGGAGCGTTTGCGTGAAGAAAAGAAGGCGCAGCGTAAGGAGATTGGGGAGGCCCATTTCAACGCGCAGAAGAGCGGCCTTTCAGGACACCGTGTGATTAAGGCGGTTAATGTGAATTTTAGCTACGCGGATAATTGTTTGATTCGGGATTTTTCAACCCGGATTATGCGCGGCGATAAAATCGGGGTTATCGGGCCGAACGGCTGCGGCAAAACAACATTATTGCGGATCCTTTTGGGAGAAATCCCTCCCCGGACAGGCAAGGTGGTTTTAGGAACCAATCTGGAGATTGCCTATTATGACCAGCTTCGCGAGCAATTGGAGGAAGACAAGACCGTAATCGAAAATGTAAGCACTAGCGGAGAAATGATTATCATTGACGGCAAGCCCCGGCATATAATCAGCTATCTGCAGAATTTTCTTTTTTCTCCGGACCGGGCCCGTTCACCGGCCAAGGTTCTTTCCGGAGGGGAACGTAACCGTCTTTTTCTCGCCAGGCTTTTTAGTAAGCCGTTCAATTTATTAGTGATGGATGAACCGACAAATGACCTGGATATTGAAACCCTGGAGCTTCTCGAGGAGTTACTGCTGGAGTATTCAGGGACGCTTCTTTTGGTCAGCCATGACCGGTCATTTCTTAATAATGTGGTAACTTCTACGATGGCGCTTGAAGGTAATGGGCTGATCAAGGAATATCCCGGCGGCTATGATGACTGGTTGAGCCAGAGCAAGCCGGTTATTCCGCGGGAAAAACCCAAGGTAAAGGCGGGCAAAGACATATCAAGGCCTGATAAACCGGTTGTCAAAAAAAAGCTGTCCTTTAAGGAACGACATGAATTGGAATCTCTCCCGAATAAACTTGAAAAACTCGAATCAGAGCAGAAGGAGATCTATCGCCTTTTAGCGGATGGTACTTTTTACCAAAAAGATCCAAAAAAGATTGCTCAGGCTAAGGCCAGGTTAAAGTCCCTGGATGTTGAACTTCAAGCTGCCTTTGCGAGATGGGAATATCTGGAGGAAGAGGATAAGAATGGAAAATAAATATATTTCTAACGAGATGCAGGAGTGCCTGAAACGTTATTGGGGCTATAGCCGGTTTCATCCCTGGCAGGAGGATTCTATCTTTGCGATTCTGGATGAGCGGGAAAGCGTAACGATTCTTCCTACCGGCGGCGGAAAATCTCTTTGTTTTCAGCTTCCGGCTTTACTTAAGGATGGGATGGCAGTAGTGATTTCTCCTTTGATTTCCCTGATGAAAGACCAGGTTGATGGATTGAAGGATATGGGAATTGCCGCGGAGTGTCTTAATTCCAGCCTGGGGGCCGGGCAACAGCGTTCTATAATAGAGCGCGTCAAAAATGCGCGGATAAAGCTGTTATATATTTCCCCGGAACGGCTGCAAACCGAAGACACTATAGAGTTATTAAAATCAGTTGCCTTGTCTTTTTTTGTGATCGATGAGGCGCATTGCATAAGTCATTGGGGCCATGATTTTCGGGAGGAATACCGCCGGATTGGAATGATCAAGGATAATTTTCCGGGTATCAGCATCCACGCTTTTACGGCCACGGCAACTAAAGAGGTATAATGCTTCCCTGAATTCAGACCACTGGTTAAGGTGTAAAAACGTGGTAAAATAACCTAAATCAGGAGGTCAGGATGAAGAAGCGAAAGATTTATCCGAAAGAGTTCAAGGCGCGTGTGGCATTGGAGGCGCTGAAGGA
>JAHIOQ010000004.1 GCA_018895275.1 Candidatus Omnitrophota bacterium | reverse complement strand
CCCCATTCAATATTAATATTGTTGTCATTGATACCTTTACAGATCTCCTCGATCCGTTTGGATTGTAAAAGGAAGTTATCATCAATAAAATAAATCACACCGTAGCCGAGATTCTGGAGATGTTTCAATTCGCTAATAACATGTTGCGGGCTGCGCGCCCGCCACCTTCTCTTGCTTATCGTTGGAATAGTGCAAAACACACACGCCTGCGGACACCCGCGAGAAGTCTGCATAACCGTAAAGCGTTTTTTCGACAGAACTGCCGGAACATCAAGTGGCAGGGCCTTGACAAATTCCAAAGGCAGGCTTTCTCGATCCGGGAATGGCCACTGATCAAGGTCATTATCTATCGCGCGATCGGGGTTACGTACTATTTGACCGTCCTTTGCCCATGTAATCCCATGGACTTTTGAAGGGTCATCCAGATGTTCTACAAGATCGAGAATAAGCTGTTCCCCATCGCCGCGGCAAACGAAGTCAACTTCAGGACACTGAAGCTTGATTAAATCAGCATTAATAGTAGCAAAGGTGCCTCCGAAGGCTAAGGGCATCTTTACATTAGCAGCTCGGATCTGGTGTGCAAGGGTCTTTGCATAAGGGTAGCTGGTCGTGCTCAAGAAACTCAGGCCGATAAGGTCCGGTTTTTGCTTTTGTATTCTCTCAACAATTACCTTGTTTGGTGTTTCCGGGTTAGCCTGGTCAAACATAATGCACTCGTGCCCCGCTCGCTTGAGCACCGCAGAAAGTGTCATAATTCCAATCGGCGGCGAGCCAATAATTCGAATATTCCCGTTTTTAGTGCGTAGCCCTCTTGCAACTGTGAAAAATTCAGGGTCACGAATGTTAATTAAAAATACACGCATTGCGATACTCTCCCTCCCCGTGTTGGACGAGTTTTGTAACCGGCTACATCGTAACAAGCTCGACGATTTCAATTCCCTTGTTAATGCACTACTTCGTTGCCAGCCCTAGCTGGTATTTTAAAATCGTCGATTATATTTGAATCGATGTCGATACCCCTTATCCTCTGATAATCGTGTGAATGCCCGGAGAATACCGCCGCCGAATGCATGCAAACACAAGATAAAGTTAAATGCTAAACAATGAACTAAATCTGGTTATTTAACTGTTCCTTGAGGTTGAGTTTTTACTTATTTTACTTATTTTACTTATCTCACTTACCCCCGACGAAAACCGACGAAGCCACCACCGTTGTCCAAAGACCTTTTTTATTCCCCTCTGCTGATTGACAACAATGGCTGGTCCGGAAAAATGTGCCGCTGGCGTGGTACACTTCCTTGCGAGCATCCCATGCCTGATCCGGATCAAAAGGTATCCCTAAGGTTGAAGCAAGCATTGTCGCCGCAAGATCTTCGGCAAAGTCACCGGCTACTTCAGCAGTTTGGCCAAAAGCGTGATGCTCGGAGAGATATCCATACTGCTTGCGGTTTTTCGGCAACGCGATGCCAATTGAAGCTGAAATAAGACGGTTCGGTTCATTGGTTTCATTGCGCGCCATCACGCAATATACAATCTCGCCGGCTTCCAGATGCGGAAGTCCTTCTTTTTTAGAAACTATTTTGCACAGAGGCGGCAAAATGCTGGATACCTGGACAAGGTTAAACCGCTCAATGCCGGCATTGCGTAAAGCAAGCTCAAATGAACAGAGCCGATTTTTATCCACGCCAACGCCTTTTGTCAGAAACATCATCTTGGGTACCATTGCCTTCTCCTCGGGTAGTATGCCTGCATTCAAGTGTTACGTTTCTCGCGAAGCGCCAGCATCGTATAGCAAAGTTGTGCCGCGCCGTATTCTGTTACCACATCAAACGGCCGCGGCGCGACTTCGACCACATCAGCACCGATAACCGACTTATGCCAAAAAATTTCCTTCAGCAAGCTGATGGTATAGTACCACTCCAACCCGCCCGGCACCGGTGTTCCGGTAGCCGGCATACACGCCGGATCAAGGCCATCGACATCTATGGTTACATAAACCAGGCGGGTAGGGATTGATTCGACAATACCCCGTGGCTCCGGCACCGGCCCCTGGCCCCATTCAAATACCGCCAAACCATGCTTACGGGCATACAACATTTCTTCCTGCGCATAGGCCCGCGTGCCCACATGGACACAATTAAACCCAAGTTCATGCGCGCGCCGCATCACTGTGCAATGCGCGTAAATACCGGACGGCGCGTCGCTATAATCACTATCGTCATGCCGTAAATCAAGATGCGCGTCGATCTGAACAATCGTTACTTCGCGCGGCGCATACCGCGTTGCCAGGGCCTGAAACGCGCCGGTTGATACCGCGTGCTCCCCGCCAAGCAGCAAGACAAACGCTCCCTGAGAAAGGTGCTTTTCATACTCCTGTTTTATCCGCGCCACCATCGTGGCTGGGGAACAGCGATTGAGGTTACGCAATTCGCATAAAGCGACTTTGCGGTCTGCCGCCGGCAAAGCCTGGCTATAGCGATCATAGGTCTCCATCTGGTATTTGAGACTTGCAACAATAGCCGCTGGCCCGTTTACCGTGCCTTTACGAAAAGAGGCCGAGCGATCGTAGGGAGCGCATAAAACCACAATATTTGCCTCAGACGGATCCCTGCAATTGATCTTTAATCCTGTCGGCATAAGTATCCTTTCACCATTTGGCTAATCTCTTTATCACAACAGCATTTTATCATTAACCGTGCAAATGACAATACATTATTTCTCCTGTTATGCCATGAACCACGTCGGGATGACAGTGAACCGCATTATATAATAAAATAGGGCCCACCACAAAAGGAAATACATATACTTGTGAAGATGTACCGGTGACGCGGTCGCGGCACATCCATCAGTTTCTACGATCCTTTGCCCGCCCTACTCCAACAGCCCGCACCAGTTTATAAAAATATCGTGCTTATGGCCGTCAAAGTCGAGGAATACCTAAAAGAAAACCCTCAAAGAACACAGACTGCCGCTGGCAACCATTTCGGCGTCACCCGGGCCCGGGTATCCCAGATCGTGACCATCCTCGAAAAAATACCGGCTGACCTCACATCCAACCTGAAAACCACCGAAGACCAGACCCTCATCAAACGATTCTCCGGCAAAACCCTCCTACGCTTAGCCGGAATTTCTAACCCTGACCAGCAGTCCCATATTCAGCGTTTACTCAAAATTGCAACCGCCTAATCCTCTTCTACGTTTGCCGTTAAATTTCCGATAAATTACATGCTTTAATCACGCATTAACCTGAAACCTCCCAATGCCCACCGAAATCTGGGCCAATGCGCTTGATATATCCAGCCTCCTTTAATTTCGCAAGGTGCTTTTGGACTGCGGAAGTATTGATGCCTAACTCCTCCGCTAATTCTTTTCTCGATATCTGAGGTTTCGTTTTTAATGTCTCAAGTATCTTTTTCTGCTTATCACCAAGAAGAATAACCTTTCTCTGATCCGGCCTCTGACCACCTGTCTGACCACCGACCTCAAGCCCCTCGCCTTTCTTCCCATTTCGGCCGATGAAAAGAAACAACAAACCCCGTTTTAACACGCTTGAATTCAACCTTGATTCCAACGGCCGTACACTCATCATAAATTCTCTTAAGACCGCTCGCCCATTTTTCAATGTCTTCAGACTTATACATCGTTTCCGCGATCAAAGGATTACGCAATACAGAATATCCATCGCCTTCAACGAAATCTTGTGGATCTAATTCATCAGGAAATGTGCCCGGGTTATAGATATCGACTCGATCCTTAAAAACGGCTACTTCATTCCCTTTAGGATTGGCATAATCTCTTTCTGAGTATCAATAGCATTTATTTCATTTACAATCTTTTAATTGTTCTGCTGTCATGATTGTATTCTTCTCTTTGTATTGATATAAATATATTGTGTTTTCTTCAATATTATATAATCTATTTTATTAATTTCATAGAGTTTTTCCATATCAATACTACCAGCATCTTTATTTTTTAAACAAAGATATACCCCTTTGATAAGCAATTCGCCAATCCTATTGAGCCTTTCATCCATTGTTAAACAAGAATATTTATTAATAATAATCTCTACGAAATCATATTTGTTTTAAAAAGTTCGAATTTTCATTGCCCCCCTCAATTGTCCCTAATATCCGAACTTCTCCACCTCTGCACTGAATATGTATTATAACTCATTGCCTTATCGGAATTAATGGCAAATAAAAAACCCCAGCTACAAATTGTAACTGGGGCTATATCCGAAAAAAGTTCGGATTTTTATTTGGCTCCGCGCAACCCCCAAAAACCCGAACTTTTCTGTATATTTTTACGCTGGATTAACGCTTTCACGACAAGGAGAAAGGGTTAAGATAGTATTTCAAACTGGATAAGATTATGATTAAATGTGAATTTTAAAGAGGTTTTTATTGGAATTGCTTTCAGTGGGGTGCAAAAATTAAGAGACATCCCAAAGAATGTCCTTTTATTTTTATACATAGATACGTCATCTAACTCTGTTTATGTATATCTATACCTTGCGTAAGTTCATATGCTATATTTCCGCTCACCAAACGCATGATGCTCTCTTCCGAACTGCCAAAACTCAACAAATTAATACTGCCATACCAAACAATCTTTTGATCTATAACCGCAAATTTCTGATGTATCTTCGGCCGGAACATGATAGTAATCCCGGCATCTTGAAGCATTTGGCATGCCCGTTGTGACACTAATTTATTATCTTCTTTTAACTCCTCAGATGGCCTCGTTATTATCGTGATTTTAACCTGCCTGTTCAAGGGATCAGATAAGTTTTGCATAATTTGATTAACCCGCCGCTGAGTGACAAAAGGGCTCACAATTACTATTTCTCTTTTTGCACCTACTAAGTCGTTACAATAAACAGGGAAAAACGTGTTCTTATTAAAAATAATATCGGCAGGTTGCCCTAAACTTTCCCCTTGGGCCTTATATCCGATAGCAGCATAACCTGTTAATCTTTTAGCATACATCTTTTCAAGCATTCTAATCCGGACATCAACATAATCGTAAATTTGAACATGTTTTTTGGTCTCATATATTCTATGCAGTCTTCCCGCATATTGATGCAAAGTTCCTTTCCATGAAATAGGCATAGCAAGAAACAATGTATCCAATCGAGGAGCATCAAACCCTTCTCCGATAAACGTACCTGTTGCAACTATGGTTAACTGCTTGTCCTGAGGCATTGCGGCTATCCGCCCCAATAAGTCATTTGTTTCTTTAGCTCCCAGTCCTCCCCTCAGCACTATAACATCCGGAATTTTCATTGCCAGTTTTTTTGCCAACAATTCCACATGTGCTGTCCGTCCTGTAAGTACCAAGCAATTCCGGCCATTTTCATAACTATTAATCACATCATCAACAAGCAATTGATTGCGCATTTCATCAACTGCCATCTCAGCGTATAATTCTTGAATAGATAATGTTGTATCATCAGAGGCCGCAATCCTGAAACCGGTGAATCGGGGGATAACGTAATGTTCGAAAGGCCTTTGTTCCGCTTGCTTTCTTGCGTCAACTTTATAACGAATCGGCCCGCAATGCATAAATAATATAGGGTGATGACCGTCTTGTCTTACGGGAGTCGCCGTTAAGCCATAAACATATTTAGCGTTCACTTTTTTAAGTATCTGTTCAAAACTAAATGCCGGGATATGATGACACTCATCAACAATGGCCATTCCGTAGTTTTTGACAATTTCCTTTACCTCTCCAGCATCATTTAGTGACTGCATTATGGCGATATCGATAATACCAGACAGAGAATCTTTTCCTCCGCCCAGTCGGCCAATAACACTTTGTTTTTTCTTTCTCCCTCTCTTTTTTTCTGGAACAGGTAATTTTTCATCAATGATTAAGAACTCCAACAACCGGACAATCCATTGTAATAATAACTGCTGGCGATGAACTAAAATAAGCGTGTTTACTTTTCTCTCCGCAATCAGCTTAGCGGCAATAACTGTTTTACCAAACGCTGTCGTTGCGGAAAGAATTCCGTTATCGAATTTCAGGAGTTCATCAACTGCTTCCTGTTGCTCTTCTCTTAACACTCCTTTGAATTCAACCTTAATATCCCTTCCGCGATTAGTCTGATCATCCCAACACATTTCCACAGCATACTCATTAAGTAAAACATTAATATCCCCCTCGCAGCCTCTCGGCAAACACAAATAATTATTTTTATCTTCGAAACATGAGATTACTCGCGGTTTATTGTAGGTAGGCATTCTCATTGCTTGAGCTTTGTAGAATTCCGGATTTCTAAAAGCAGATAACCTTTTCAAAGCATTTAAGGCGCGCGAAGAAAATCCCTCTTTATTAATATACAGCATATCTGCTTTTACAATAATCGTCTGCTTAGGATAGTCTGCTTTGGTCAATCTGATCCTGTTTTTCAACCACGGCTTCTTTTCTTCCTCATCCTCTTTGAGTATACCCAATTCATTACCTGTACAAAGCTTACTTATAAGAGATTCTACTGTATCTCCTGAGAGCTTCTTTATCGAGGACAAAAATCCCCATTGATCTTCATAGGGGTTAAATTTCTCATCAATAAAAATACTGTGACCGGTTTTCCTGGCATCCAGTTGAAGTGGAAGTGCGATTAAATTTCCCATACCGCCTTTCGGCATTGTATCTTGATTTGGGAAAAACCTGTCATATGACGCGAAGGATATTTCATGGCGTTTATTCATCGCATAGGTGATCACTGCGCTGCCAAATTTTCTGGCCCGCGTTGCCGACAGACAATCTTCAAAGAAAAACCACACGTGCGCTCCATTCCCTGATCGTGACCGTTCTACTGCCATGGGAATATTGAATTCTCGGCAAACTTCTCTTACTACCGAAACATCCTTCTCCCATCCGGTATCATCAAAATCAATCGCCAGAAAATAACAATTTTCATCTGGAAGGAGAGGATAAATCCCGACAACCAGACCGCCTCGCAAATGGTTTTCAATGGCCTGCGCGTCTAATGTCGCATACAATTTATGTTCACAATCCGCACACCTGGTCTTTGGTTTACCACATATTCCTCTTTGCCATTCATTCAAACAGACCGGAGAATATCCTGACCTTCCCGTTTTATTCTGCCAGCGCTTAGCATATACATCATCACGGCCTCTAAATAAACTGCGAAATAACTGTATTTTTTCATTCTTTGATAGCTGTTGAAAAATCAAAGGATCTTTTACAATAGTTTGCGGGGTAGCGGGCAGGCTTGATAGCTTTTTAATAAGCTTATGTTTCTTTTCTTTTAACGATGAAATCTGAGTATCAATATCATTTATTTCATTTGCAATATTCTTTTTAATATCGTCATGATTATAATTCATAATTTAAAATTAAAGAACTTCCCAATGCCCGCCTTTTGCCGGGCCGATGCGCTTAATTATTTTGTTTGCTTTCAACTTCGAGATGCGTTTTTCTATAGCTCTGCTGGAAATCCCTATTTTATCAGCCATTTCCTGCGCTGAAATGGATGGATTTTCTCTGATTAGACTCAAAACTTTCTCCGAACTTATCTCCGAACCTATCTCCGAACCTATCTCCGAACCTATCTTTACTGGCTTTTTATATGCTTCTTTCTTCTCTAAGTAAAAAGTTATCTTATAATAGTCAAAATCGCCTTCAACTTTAGGTTTTCCTTTGTAATAAGCAGTCCAGCCCTTGAACATTTTATGAAAGCCTGAGCCGATATTCTCAGAAAGTTTTATTGTCCTAAAAATCCTTGCGATAGTATTATTTCTCGGCATTGAAAATTCTTCTTTCAGGATATACTTTATGTCCTTGGGAAGTGAGCCAGGATTAAAGAACTCGACCCTGTCTGAAAGTATTCTTATTCTCGGCTTGGCATTTGAAAAATAATCAGTATGCATAAGAAGATTAACAAGAGCTTCGCGAATAGCCACAAATTGCGGCGGATTTTCATCACGGGACATGCCTTTAAGCCTGAAGGGAATATTAACATGCTTTTTTAATTTCTCAAGCATAGAAAAATAATACTCATACAAATTCTTCTGAACAGGCATACGGTATTCGTATCGATTATCCGAATCAGCAAAAGAAGTG
>JAHIOQ010000081.1 GCA_018895275.1 Candidatus Omnitrophota bacterium | reverse complement strand
TCTGTTAACATCTATTTGACCTCCATGGGTTTCACCCTTTGGGTGATGGTTACTGTTTTTGTTATATAACCATTGTACCATCGGAGGTCGTTCTTTTTTACTCCTTTTTTTATTTTCTATTTAGGATTTAGGGTGTTGTGTTAATCACGCCTAATACAAACGCATTAAATGCGTTTGTATTAGAAGAAAAAAGTCAATAAAAAGGCGAATGCGCCAATGTTCTTATTGCCGCGAAGCAACTATACTGACTATTGTTTCGTAAAGTTGAAAATTTTTATTTAAGACCGTCAAGAGTGGGGTTTGGCTATGAAAAAAATAATATTGATTGTTGATGATAATGAGGATTTTTTGGAAGAAATAATGGAACTGCTTCTTTTAAGCGGTTACGCGCCGATAATCACGAGCGAAAGCATTACCGTACTTGAACAGGCGAAAAAGATAAAGCCCGACCTGGTCTTGCTGGATTTAAAAATGAAAGAAAAAGACGGGTTCCAGGTAGCGCGCGAACTGAAAGAATGTCCGGAAACGCGCGACATACCGATTATTGCCATGACCGGTTATTACACGGATGAGCAATACGCGGAATTAATCAACACCTGCAGGGTATGTAAGTGCCTTAAAAAGCCTTTTAATCCGCTGGATGTTATTTCGGAGATAGAACAGATATTTCAATAAAAAACATACCGGAATTATGCGGTATGTTCAGGCAGGGAGAGAACCATGGCACAAAGAATATATGCGGCAGGATGCGGGATTTTGGAGAAAAACAAGCCGGAACTTTACGGTGAAAGCGGCACAGGCAAAAGAATCACGGCCCAGGCAATACATCGCCATGATTTTATTTGCTTATTTTAAAGACATGATTTATAATATATTTTTAAAAGCAGGAGGGAAAATGCGTAAAGCCTTTATCGCGGTTATTTGTACGGCAATGGCCTTGGGTAGTGGTGGGAGCTTGTTTGCTTTAACGGCTGAAAGTATTAAGGTGTATAAAGACGCAAAAGCGGAAAACCTGGAAATTGTTGTCGTAAACCATACCCGGCAGCCGCGAGTGGATTATATAAAGAAGATTGAAGTTGTTATTGATAAGCAGGAGCCGGTTAAAAAGACATTCTCCTTTCAGCGGGGGTCTTCGCAGGAATTTACTGTCCCGATCACGGGCATTGAAGAGATACAATCCGTTACTGTTCGCGCTTATCCCAGCAGCGGGATCTCCGCAGAGAAGATTATCGGTTTTCAAGATATAAAACCCCTGGAATAAAATAATATTAGGTAAACAGGTAATGCTATTAAGCTATTAGTATTTAAGATTTTTATTGGCAAATTTTTTTAATTTTAATCACTACTGTTTCTATGGAAAAACTAGTATTATGGCTTTCAGTGATCACCAAAAACGCTCTTTAGCAAGGTCAGTGACCTGGAGTTTACTTGTTTTTTATGCCTTGGGAATTGCTTAAGAAATGATATTTTCCCTTGACAAATAGGCAGAAAGTAGTAAAATTTCTACAAAAGCCAGGACAATAGTAGTAATTGGAGGGTTTGATGAAAATTTCCACACGAGCAAGATATGGTACGAGGTTAATGGTAGAACTTGGATTGCATTATGGTGAAGGCCCGATATTTTTAAAGGATATTGCTAAAAATGAAGATATTTCATTAAAATATCTGAGCCAAATAATTATTCCCTTGAAAACAGCCGGGCTTGTTGATTCATTCCGCGGTGCACACGGCGGTTATCTGCTTACCAGACCTCCGGATCAGATAACCATGAAAGAGGTTATTGAAATCCTGGAAGGAAACTTTAACCTTGTCGAATGTGTTAAATCTCCTTCCTCCTGTTCCAGAATTTCTTTGTGTGCAACCCGCAACCTGTGGAGTGTGTTGGGCGAGAAAATTACTCAGGTACTTGAAGGCGTGACTCTGGCGGCCCTTGTGTCGCGTTGTAAAGAAAAACAGGAGCATTCCATCTGCTACAGCATCTAATACAAACGCATTAAATGGAGGAAATCATGACGGATTTTGATAAAAATTTAAAAATTGAGACACTTGTGCTTCACGCCGGCCAGGTTCCTGACCCGGCAACCGGCAGCCGCGCGGTTCCCATATATCAGACGACGTCTTATCAATTCAGGAATACGGAGCATGCGGCGAACCTTTTCGGATTGAAAGAGTTCGGAAATATCTATACACGGCTTATGAACCCGACCAATGATGTTTTGGAAAAAAGGGTTGCGGCAATGGAAGGCGGTGTCGCAGGATTGGCGGTTGCCAGCGGGCAGTCGGCAATTACGCTGGCGCTTTTGAATATTGCCCAGGCCGGAGACGAGATTGTTTCCGCGGATAATTTATACGGCGGGACATACACGCTTTTCCATTATACGTTTAAGCGCTTGGGAGTAACGGTGAAATTCGTCAAGTCAGATGACCTGGACGGATTCAAAAAGGCGATTACCTCTAAAACCAAGGCATTATACGCGGAATCGATCGGGAATCCTAAGCTTAATGTAAGTGACCTTGATGCATTGGCCAGGATCGCGCATGATAACGGAATTCCGTTTGTACTGGATAATACGGTTTCTCCTTATTTATTAAGGCCGATTGACCACGGTGTGGATATTATTGTTTATTCCGCGACAAAATTTATCGGCGGGCATGGTACCTCCATCGGCGGCGTTATCGTTGATTCCGGCAGGTTCGACTGGACCAACGGCAAGTTTCCGCTTATTGCCGGTCCTGATCCGAGTTATCACGGGATTAATTTTGTTGAGGCCTTAAAGCCTCTGGGAAATATCGCCTACATTATCAAAGCGCGCCTAACGCTGTTGCGGGACCTGGGGCCGGCGATGTCGCCGTTTAACGCCTTTTTGTTTTTGCAGGGCCTGGAGACATTGCACCTGAGAATGCCGCGGCATGCGGAAAACGCGCTGAAAGTCGCGCAGTACCTGGAAATTCACCCCGGAGTTTCCTGGGTGAATTATCCCGGACTGGCGTCCAGCCCGGAAAAGAAAAAGGCGGATAAATATCTGACTAAGGGTGCCGGGGCGATAATCGGGTTCGGTATCAAAGGCGGAGTAGAAGCGGGGAAGAAGTTTATTGATTCCTTGAAATTGATTTCGCATCTGGCGAATATCGGCGACGCGAAGACACTGGCCATTCATCCGGCAACGACCACGCATCAACAGCTTTCTAGCGAGGAGCAGCTGGCTGCAGGCGTAACGCCTGATTTTATCCGGCTTTCAATCGGCATAGAGCATTGCGATGATATTATCGCGGATATAGAACAGGCACTAAAAAAAGCGAATAGTTGACGCAAAGGAGGAGATGTTATGAGTAAGATTTATAGCGATATTACAAAAACAATAGGTAATACTCCCCTGGTGCGGATTAATAGATTGACGCAGGGTATTGAGGCAACGGTTTTGGTAAAACTTGAATTTTTTAATCCGCTTTCCAGCGTAAAGGACAGGATCGGCTTTGCGATGATCGATGCCGCGGAAAAGGCCGGACTGCTGCATAAAGACTCCGTGATTATTGAGCCGACAAGCGGGAATACGGGTATTGCCCTGGCGTTTGTCTGCGCGGCAAAGGGGTATAAGCTTGTTTTGACCATGCCGGATACGATGAGCGTGGAGCGCCGCAAACTTTTAAAAATTCTCGGCGCCGAACTCGTATTGACCGACGGTGTAAAAGGCATGAAGGCTGCGGTGGAGAAGGCGGAAGAACTTGTAAGCAAAACAAATAACGCTTTTATGCCGCAGCAGTTTAAGAATCCGGCAAACCCGGAGATTCACCGGCGGACAACGGCAGAGGAGATATGGAATGATACGGACGGCAGCGTGGATATATTTATTGCCGGGGTGGGTACCGGCGGGACAATAAGCGGCGTAGGAGAAGTGCTTAAACAGCGTAACCCGCAGGTAAAGATAATCGCTTTGGAACCGGTTGATTCTCCCGTACTTTCCGGAGGCAGCGCCGGTTCGCATAAGATACAGGGTATTGGCGCGGGGTTTGTGCCGGAAATTTTAAACCGTGAGGTTATTGATGAAATAATGACGGTTTCTCATGTCGATGCCGGGGCCATGGCGCAGCGCCTCGCCAAGGAAGAGGGGATTTTCGTCGGCATATCCAGCGGCGCGGCGATGTGGGCGGGGTTAACGGTTGCCGGGCGGCCGGAAAATAAAGGTAAAACAATTGTTGCATTATTGCCGGATACCGGTGAGCGGTATTTGTCTACATGGTTATTCGAGGAATAATTACTTATGAGTGAAAAAGAAGGTATAGGTATCGTTAAAACACAATATTTCACCTTTGCCGAACCGCCGCAGGATATTAAGCTTGTTTGCGGTCAGAAGCTGGGGGCAATTACGGTTGCCTATGAGACTTACGGCAGGCTTAACGCGGACAAAAGCAACGCGATTCTCCTCTTGCATGCCTTTTCCGGAGACGCGCATGCCGCCGGATATTATGAAGGAGAGGATAAGCCGGGCTGGTGGGACGCGATGGTTGGCCCGGGGAAGGCGTTTGATACCACGAAATATTTTGTGATTTGCTCCAACTGTATCGGCGGCTGTAAGGGAAGTACCGGGCCTTCTTCCATAAATCCGAAAACCGGAAAACCCTATGCGCTTGAGTTTCCGATTATTACCATCGCGGATATGGTCAACGTGCAAAAGCAGCTTATCGATTATTTAGGCATAAAAAAATTACTTTCCGTTGCCGGCGGCTCTATGGGCGGGATGCAGGTTCTGCAGTGGGTTGCTTCCTATCCGCAGCTACTGCGCAGCGTGATCCCGATTGCCACCACGTTGAAGCATTCGCCGCAGCAGATTGCTTTTGATGAGGTGGGCAGGCAGGCGGTTATGGCTGACCCGGATTGGCGGAACGGAAATTATTACGGGTACGGGCAGCCGGAGCGCGGCCTGGCGATAGCGCGCATGATCGGGCATATCACTTATATGAGTGACGAGTCAATGGAGGAGAAGTTTTCCCGCAGGCTTAAGGATGATAATTATAGTTTTAGTTTCGAAAGCGATTTTGAGGTGGAAGGGTATCTGCGTTACCACGGAGACAGTTTTGTTAAACGGTTTGACGCGAATTCGTATCTGTACATCACCAAGGCAATGGATTATTTCGATTTGTCAAACGGTAAGCTGTTCCCTTCCGGGACAACCGCGGATATCCGGTTTCTCGTGATTGCCTTTCGTTCGGATTGGCTGTATCCTCCGTATCAATCAAAGGAAATTATTCATGAATTAAAGATGCGGCACGTGGATAGTACGTATTGTGAAATAGAATCAACTTACGGCCATGATGCCTTTCTGCTGGAGATAGAAGAGGAGTCGCATCTGATCAGGCATTTTTTGAACGCTACCTATGAGCAGGCAAAGTAGTAGTTTTTTACAATGATAAATGGAGATAGGTCAAATATGCCGGAAACGCAGTTGGATTATAAGATTATTTGCCGGATTATCGCGGCGGAGTCAAAGGTATTGGATTTGGGCTGCGGCGGCGGCGACCTGCTGCGTTTACTGGTTAGGGAAAAGAAGTCCCGCGTGCAGGGCATTGAACTTAATGAAAAAGCCATATATAAATGCGTGGAAAAGGGCGTTAATGTTTTTCATGGTGATATGGAAACCGGGCTTAAAGGCTATCCGGATAAATTTTTTGATTACGTGATTTTAAACCAGAGTATGCAGGAAACAAAGAACGTTGATTTTGTTATTGAAGAATCCCTGCGTGTGGGCAAAAAGGTTATCGTGGGGTTTCCCAATTTCGCGTTTTTTCAGGCGCGGCTGCGGTTCTTTTTTAAAGGGAAAGTTCCCATAACGCCGTCTTTGCCGTACCGCTGGTATGATACGCCGAACCTGCATTTTTTGAGCATAACCGATTTTATGGACTTTTGCCGGGAGAAAAAGATAACGGTTCTGGAAAAGCACTATCTCGGCAGGCATAAGCCGGTAGGTATAATGCCGAATTTTTTTGCCCTGAACGCGGTTTTTCTTATTACGCGGGAGACGGCGTAATTATGAAGAAAAGAGTTTTGATAGCGATGAGCGGCGGCGTGGATTCTTCCGTGGCGGCTTATCTGCTGAAAGAGTCCGGCTATGAAGCCGTCGGCGTAACCATGTGCCTGGGTATCGGCGATAGCCGCGACGATGACGGTACGCCCCGTTGCTGCGGCAGCAATGCGATTGCCGATGCGCGGCAGGTATGTGCGCAGTTGAATATGGCGCATTACGTGCTCGATTTTTCCCGGGAGCTGGAGCGTTTTGTTGTTGATGATTTTGTCGCGGAATATTCTGCCGGGCGTACACCGAATCCGTGCATCAGGTGCAATGAGTATCTAAAATTCGGCAAGCTGCTGAATTACGCTAAGGAGTTGCGCTTTGATTTTTTGGCAACGGGGCATTATGCGAAGATCGATTATTCGCAAAAAGGATATAACCTGTGCCGGCCGAAAGACAGGAAAAAGGACCAGACATATTTTTTGTACCGTATAAAAAAAGCAGACCTGGCAGCGGTATTGTTTCCTTTGGCGGATTATACGAAAGAAGAGGTGCGCCGGATCGCGCGGCAGGCGCAGCTGGCGGTTGCCGCAAAGCCGCAGAGTCAGGATATCTGTTTTATCATCGGCACGGATTATAAGGAATTCCTTGTAAACAAAGCCGGAAATGTTCCCGGCGGCGATATCGTGACAACCGCCGGCGATATTGTCGGCAGGCATAACGGTATTATAAATTATACGCGGGGACAGCGCGGCGGACTGGGAATTGCGGCAAAAGAACCTTTATATGTGATAGATATAGATGCGAAAAACAACCGGGTTATTATCGGGAGTAAGAAG
Organism: Candidatus Omnitrophota bacterium; assembly: GCA_018895275.1. GTDB lineage: Bacteria > Omnitrophota > Gorgyraeia > B26-G9 > B26-G9 > JAHIOQ01. Next base: position 15,642 of record JAHIOQ010000081.1, on the reverse strand, counting down.
GAAATTCCCTCTAATTTCGTTGCGGTAAAGATGTTTAATCGTTTGGCGGATGATTTTCCCGCGAAATCAAAAGCGATGATCCGCTACCGGCATACGCCGGCGGCGTGCCGGATAAAAATTCTGGACAACGATAAGGCGGAGGCGGTATTTGATGAACCGCAGGAAGCCGTAACTCCCGGACAGTCGATAGTGTTTTACAATGACGATATCGTGCTTGGCGGCGGATTGATAGAAACGGCAAGGATGCGAAGATAGGAAATAGACATACGTGTGTAAAAATATTTTTGCCGGGGGTTGTTTTCGGTATATAATAAGGTAAACATATAACTGCCAAAGGAGGAATGTATGGCAGACCAACAGGTATATCTGGACCATAACGCGACTACGCCTTTGCATCCGCAAGTCAAAACGGCAATGACCGAGGCCATGGAGGTCTTCGGTAATCCCTCCAGCTTGCATCAGTTCGGCCGGCAGGCGCGGAAGCTTATTGAGCAGGCGCGTAATGATATCGCTTTCTTTATTAACGCCGGCACGGAAGAGATTATTTTTGTCGGCAGCGGTTCTGAAGCGAATAATACTGTATTTAACTTCTCTTTCTGCCAGGCAACGCATTGCACTGCGCATCACCAGGGGAGAATGGAAATTATTACTACGCGTATCGAACATCCCTGCGTATTGGAATCTTCCAAATGTATGTGTGACCGGGGAATAAATGTTGATTATCTTGACGTTGACCGCTACGGTAAGATTGCTATCGGACAGCTCGAAGAAAAACTGAGTGATAAGACCGTCATGGTTTCAGTGATGATGGCGAACAATGAAATAGGCACGATTCAGGATATTAAAGCCGCTGCCGCAGTTGCGCATGCGCGCGGCGCGTATTTTCATACGGATGCCGTGCAGGCAGTCGGTAAGATTTTCGTGGATGTAAAGGAGCTCGGCGTTGATTTTCTTTCCTTTTCCGCGCATAAGATATACGGCCCGAAAGGAGTCGGCGCGTTATTTGTGAAAAAAGGCGTGCCGTTTTGCCCGTTTATACGCGGCGGACATCAGGAACGGGGGCGCCGTGCCGGCACGGAAAATACATTGGGGATTATCGGTTTTGCCAAGGCGATAGAAATGCGCAAAAAGGAAATGGCCGAAGAAACCGTGCGTTTGGGGAAACTAAAGGAAATGCTTCGCGAAGGACTGCTTAAAAATATTCCACAGGTACAGTTAAACGGCCATCCGAAAGACTGCCTGGCTTCCACGCTTAATGTCTCTTTTGCCGGGGTGGAGGGCGAAGCGATTTTACTTTATCTTGATCTTGCCGGAATTGCGGTTTCTACCGGCTCTGCCTGTTCATCCGGGTCGCTGGACCCTTCGCACGTGCTCTTGGCAACAGGTACGACTCCGGAATTGGCGCATAGTTCGATCCGCATGAGTTTAGGCCGGCAGACAACGCAGGAAGATATCAATTACGTGATTACAAAGATGACGGAGATTATTGAAAAACTGCGCGGTATGTCTACGGTATCTTTACATGAACGTTGATGGTTATATAAAAATTGTATCGACGCGGAGGTAGAAATGGACGAAAAAGCAGGCTGGGTATATTCCGATATCGTAAAAGAACATTTCATGAATCCGAGAAATGCGTTAAGCGACAACGAAAATTTTCATGCCGATGGTACCGGTACAGTCGTCAATATGAAATGCGGGGATGAGATGATGTTCGCGATAAAGGTCAATAAGTCAAAACAGACGATTGAAGACTGCCGCTGGAAAACATACGGCTGCGCCAGCGCGATTGCCAGCACCTCTCTTTTGTCCGAGGCAGTCAAGGGAATGACCTTGGATGAGGCGTTTAACATTTCGCCAAAGGATATTGCCGGCCGTTTAGGCGGGCTGCCGGAGCATAAGATTCACTGCTCCGTACTCGGAGATAAGGCGCTGCGGGCGGCGATAAACGATTATTACGCGCGCAATAATATGGCGCATAAGGTGCGCCAGGACAAGGCCAGGATAATCTGCCGGTGCATGAACGTAACCGACCATGAAATCGAAGACGCCGTCCTTGAAGGCGCCCGTACCTATCTGGAGCTTCAGGAGCACACAAAGTTAGGCACGGTTTGCGGCCAGTGCAAAGATGAAGCCGCACGTCTGATGAACGAATATATTCAAAAACATTTTATAAAAAGCGAATGAGACTAAAAAAAGAGCTTGGACTGCTTGATGTTTTTTGCATTGCCTCCGGGGCAATGATCAGCTCCGGCTTGTTATCAATGCCGATATGCATGTGATTGCCGTGTTATTATGCTGTTTCTTCGTGTTTATTAATATAGTGGGTGTAAAAGAAGCAAGCGTATTACAGATTTTTCTGGTTGCCGGCCTCTTCGGAATACTATTGGTTTATATTATACGCGGTTTGCCCAGGGTTAATGATTCTTTCTCTCTTCGTCGTGAGTATTTTTTACATGGCAACCGTATTTGTGACCACGGGTGTTTTGGGCAGCTCGCTCGCGCATTCCCTGACCCCGATTTCCGACGGAGCGGCGGTTTTCATGGGCAAGGGCGGCAGGCTGGCGCTGAGCATCGCCGCGATCCTTGCTTTTGTATCTACGGCCAATGCCGGAATCATGGCCTCCTCACGTTACCCTCTGGCCTTAAGCCGTGACGGCCTCATGCCGGAGGTTTTGATGAAAATAAACCGCAGGTTTAAGACTCCGCATGTGGCCATCCTGATTACCGGAGTGTTCATGGTCTTAGCCTTAATGCTGCAGCTGAGCATGCTGGTCAAGGTTGCCTCCACTGTGCTTATCCTTACCTTCTTTATCAGTGTTGCTCTGGTTATAAGCGGGATTTTTGTTTACTGGACATACGGCCGTATCAGAACAAACCGTGAATATGCCTTGCTGCACCTGATTGAACGAATAACCGCAAAAGAGCTTACGAGTCGCACCCTGGAAACGGAGCTAAAAGAAATCATCCGCGAGCGCGATGATATCCTTGAGGACCGCTTTGATATTCATCATTTCTTAAACAATGCTTTATCAAATGCCTTAAGGTAGGCGGTTTCGCTGCTGATTTTCCCTTTACTTACAAGGTTGAGGAGGTAATTATCCATGGAGATCCTGCCTTCTGCCGAGCCGGTAGAGATGATTCGGACAAGCTGGTCGATACTGCCTTTGCGGATCAGGTTTGAAACGGCGGTGTTTACCAGCAGCACTTCAAATGCCGCAACTACGCCTTTACCGTCTTTTCTCGGAATCAGCTGTTGACAGATGATTCCGCGCAATGATTCGGAAATCATATTTTGTACCAGAGAGCGATCTGAACTCGGAAAGGAATTTACCAATCTAAGAATGGTCTGCGCCGCGTCATTGGTATTCATTGTGCCTAAGACGAGATGCCCTGTTTCTGCCGCGGTTGCTGCTAATTGGATCATTGCTGCGTCGCGGAGTTCGCTGATGAAAACAAATTCGATTGGCTGTTCGATGCTGATAATATGTTCCCGCCTTGTCTGATTGATTATTTCGCATAATACCGATAAAGTAGTGGTTTTGCCGCAGCCGATGGGGCCGGTTACAAGTACCATGCCTTGGGACCAGTTGATGAGTTTTTCCGCATCAAGAACGCTGCGGATCGTTTTTTGCAGTTGTTCTTCGCTGACGGTACCCTCAGTTTGCGCTTTTAAAATTCCGCTTATCCGGAAGAAAATCCGGCTGCCTACGGCGATATGGACATCAGTTGCGTTCTTGTTCCTGGCAAAGACAAGAATTTTATCCAAGCAACTCTCCACGGTAATTTTTTCCGGCGGCTGGATTCGGCATGTCCCTTCTCCGGTCTTTCCGATGAAATCAGACGGAAGCCTTTTGGCCCTGCTTTCGGCAATGCGTTCTTCCGGAGCCGGTTCAGGATTCTCAGTATGGAGATTATCAATAGGGATGTCGGTTGTATTTTCCTGCACGATAGTGTCCTTAATGTTCAACAATTACACCGAATTCATTCAATTTTATTTTTTATGTCATTATTATCGGGCCAACAGCCGTTGGCCCCTACATGAAAACAAAAAATCTATTGACAGGTTACCAGAAAACTGGTATGTTTACTTTAATAATAAAGGCACAATGAAGTGCTTAAAAATGAGGCACATGAAGTAAGAGACAAGGGCGTTTTTTCGGAAGAAGAACGCCTTTTTTTTTAAAGTGATTGTATGGAATATGATTTAAAAGGAGGAAGAGATGGCCGGAGTAACCGAATTTTTTGGAGAATTGACATTTAATAAAAAAATAATGGAGCAAAAGCTGAGCAAGGAAGTATTTCGTAAATTACTGGCAACGCTCGAAAGCGGCGAGCCGCTGGATGAGTCTATTGCCGGCGATGTTGCGCACGCGATGAAGGAATGGGCGATTGAAAACGGCGCAACCCATTTTACGCATTGGTTTCAGCCGCAGCGCGGCGGAACAGCGGAAAAGCATGACGCGTTTATTACCTACAGTAAAGAAGGAGAAATCGTCGAGCGTTTTTCCGCGAAACAGCTGATTCAGTCCGAACCGGATGCTTCATCTTTTCCTTCCGGCGGGATGCGTTCCACGTTTGAAGCGCGCGGGTACACGGCATGGGACCCGACTTCTCCGGCATTTCTGCTTGAGGCGGGAGATACGAAAACGTTGGTTATCCCTTCCATATTTTTGTCCTGGACCGGTGAAGTATTGGATGTTAAAACCCCGCTGTTGCGTTCGCTTAAGGCGGTTAATGACGCGGCAATCCGTTTGCAGAGGGTATTAGGCAACAAAAAAGTCACCCGTATTAAGATGTTCGGCGGCCCGGAACAGGAATATTTCCTTTTTTCCAAGGAACTTTATGCCAGCCGTCCGGACCTGATCATCTGCGGCCGCACATTGTTCGGCGCCGCGCCCGCTAAAGGGCAGCAGATGGAGGACCACTATTTCGGTTCCATAAAGGATAATGTTATCCAGTTTATGGAACACCTGGATAAAGAGTTGTACCGCAGGGGAATTCCGGCAAAAACGCGGCATAACGAGGTGTCTCCCAATCAGTTTGAAATCGCTCCTTTGTATGAAGAGGCCAATCTTTCCATAGACCATAACCTGCAGCTGATGGATATTATGAAAAAGGTTGCGGAAGAACACGAAATGGTTGCCGTATTGCATGAGAAACCTCTTGCCGGCGTAAACGGTTCCGGAAAGCATTTTAACTGGTCACTCGGCGATAATACCGGAGATAATTATTTTGAGCCTTCCGGTGATCCGGTAAGCAATATTATTTTCCTGCTATCTTTGGGGGCAATGCTCTTTGGTGTGCATAAATACGGCGGTTTGCTGCGCGCGGCAGTAGCCGATGCCGGCAATGACCACCGCCTCGGCGCTAATGAGGCTCCGCCGGCGATTATCTCCGTTTATCTCGGTGAATATCTTGACGCCTTGATGAATGAGATCGAAGGCCTGGGAAAGATTACGGACAAGAAAATGTCTGAGATTTACGTCGGAGTACAGAACCTGCCGAAAGTGGCAAAAGACACCTCCGACCGCAACCGGACATCGCCATTGGCGTTTACCGGCAATAAGTTTGAGTTCCGTGCCGTAGGCTCATCGCAAAACTGCGCGGATGCGGCCACAGTGCTGAATTTGATGATGGCCTATGGTTATGAAGAAATTGCTTCGTGGATAGAGGCGAAGAAAGGTAAGGGTGATGTTAAGGAAACGGCAATCGCGGTTCTCGAGGAGGTGTTAAAGGAGACCAAACGCGTGCGCTTTGAAGGGAACAACTATGACGAAAAATGGCACAAGGAAGCGGAAAAGCGCGGCCTGCCGAATACGAAAACAACCCCGGATGCCTTGGAACTATTCCTGAAGAATGATGCCATGGAGCTTTTTGAGCGGTTTAATGTCTTAAGTAAAAAGGAGCTGCATTCAAAAATCGATATTAAGCTGGAAGCTTATAATAAAACGAAGGACATTGAATGCAAAACCGTGATAAATATTGCCAAAACTCTCGTGTTGCCGGCAATTATTAAACAGATAAATATACTGGCTGCGGCAAACAGCGCGGTAAAGGCCGTAGGCATAAAATCTTCGGTAGTGAGCGCGGATATTAAGTTCTTAAATAAGCTTTATTCCGAAGTGAAAAGCGGCATTTCCGGCGTGGAAAAGGCGATGGTATTCTGCGAAAAACAGGTGGATGTGCTTAAAATAGCTAAGGCATATGCGAGTAAGGGGGCGGCAGCGTTGAATGCCTTGCGCGCAGCGGTTGATGCCGCGGAAGAGGTTGTTGCCGATGAATTCTGGCCTATGGCAAAATATCAGGAATTACTCCTTGTATTATAGCCCTGTGTGTATTTTTGATGAGAACGGTGTTAATCTTCGCCGCTCCCATCAAAATTACCGAAAGAAACCGAACCGGTTATCGAACAGTTTTCAGCCGGGAAATCCCCTAAAAGAATAGATCTCTCCTTCAGCATTGTTTTCTTAAAATACTTTTTTTGTCGCTTAACCCGCAATACGCAACCGCGATAAACAATCCCGAAATAACTCAGTAGAAGTGCAATTAACGGATTATCCTGCAAGAGAGGTATTTTTGAGGGTTATTTTAGTGTCCACTATTATTCTAGCAGCGTTGCGGGCGTAACTTTAAGTGCTTTGGCAAGTCTGGCTATTGTTTCTATTTTGAGGTTAGGAGGATTTTTGCCTTCTATTTTTTGCAAATATTTATAATCAATACTTGCTTCCTCGGAAAGTTTTTGTTGCGTATATCTCCTCCTTTGGCGTAATTTCTTAATATTTTTTCCAAGTTTTAGCCGGATTGTCATCATAACCTTATTATCCTACGGTGTGAAAGCTCTTGACACCTAATCACAGTAAGGTGTATCATGATGTTAAATTTAAAGTTGAAAAATATCAGTCATTTTGATTTGATCTAAATCAGGATGAGTATCGCAAAAGGGGGGGTAAAAAGTAGAAGGGGCAGGCCTCGACAGGTTAGTCTTATTTTAATTATAAAAATGTTGAAGAGAAAGGAATGCTAAAATGAAAAAATATTTTTTGTTTTTTACAGCGGTATTATTTTATGTCCCTGATTGTTTAATTGCAGCACCTGTGGATTTGCCTATCGGTTTTTCGCAAGAGATCAGAGATGATAATAACTTTTCCTTCGCGATAGAATCTGATTATATTAAAAAAATTGAATTGAAAAAATTAGACGGAGAAATCAAAGGAACCATTGAAAGTATTAAAGGTGTATATTCTGCACCTAACTCCTGTTTGGATATTTATGTAAATTTAGGACAATTGAAAGATGCTGAATATAAATTTACATCAGGAAATAATGTTACTCTTATTTTTGATGATCAATTTACGTTTGGGGCAGGCATTAACTCAGTTTTCAATTGGGATGAAATGGAAGAGATATTGGGCGCGTCTATTTTTTTTGATGCAAAAATAAGAAGAATAGAGGATATTGGATATAGTTCAGTTTCAGTGAACGGAGTTTCTTATAGTGAAGGTAGCTTTTCTAATACTGCTGATGCAAAATGGACAGAGCAACAGTTGGCAATAGGGTTGGTTAAAAAGTTAAAATACGCAACCATATACGGAGGAACAAAATATACAAGCGCTCGTGCTACCGCCAAAATTAGTGTCGCAGGAACAACATATGATTTGTCAGAAAGAAATAAAAAAGATAAAAAATTCGGAGGATTTATAGGGGTGAGAATTCCCTTTAAAAATATAAAAATTGATTTTGAAGGACGTTTTGCCGATGAAAAAGCGTTTAATTTTAACATAATTTTTAACTTCTAAAACGGGGGGGAGTATGAATAAGTGTGTTGGATCATTGCTATTGGTAATACTAATGGTTAGTAGTAATGGAACAGTTTCTGGCGCTCCAGTAGATATTCCTTTAAGTCTCAAAGGCATTGATGAAGAAAATACTAATTTTCATGTTTCTTTCGAATCAGATTTTTTAGCAGAAAGAGATCTGAATGATTTTGATGGGGTAATAGAAGAGGCAAATTTTTATTCTATTAAATTTGTTAGTCCGCTATATTCTAAGGATATAACTCAAGCAAATGCTTATTTTGGTATTGGACAAGTTGGAGATGCGGTTTATAAGGCAACTTTTCTAGGGCAAGATGTTAAATATAATTTAGATGAGTCAATAGCTTGGGAAACAGGAATTAATTTTTGTATCGGAAAATTTTCAGAAAATAATATTATTCATGTTGTTGATGTTAAGTATCGAAGAGCTGAATCAATGGAGTATGGATCTGTTGTTGTTGGAAATAAGACATATTCAGCGAGTCAACTTTCTCTTGCAAATGATGCCAAATATGATGAGTGGCAAGTTGCTTTTCTTTTGTGTAAAAAAATCGGAGTTTTATTACCCTATGTAGGTGCGAAATATTCTGATGTGCGCGTATCTGCAAAGGTTCAAGCTGGTGGAACTGTTTATAATATGAATACTACAAGAAGTGATAAAGTCTTGGGCGTGGTTTTGGGATGTTCGTTGTTTGCGGGAGATAATTTTATAGTTGATGCCGAAACACGTTTTGGTGACGAGATAGGTATAACTTTACGAGCGGGCTATTCGTTTTAATTCGCACTTAATCAATGTAATCAATTTAAAATCTGTGTCTGCCCAGTTTGAGCGAAACTAATTAGAGAAGCAATCAGGCTGGGCTTTTTTGGAATTATAATATATCGCTTGCCAGTTCCGCCAGCTCGGAGCGTTCGCCTTTTTCCAGGTTCATGTGCGCGTAGAGCTTTTGCCCCTTCATCTTATCAATAAGATGCGTTAATCCGTTGGAGAAAGTATTCAGATAAGGATGGTCTATCTGGAAGATGTCGCCGGTAAATACGAGCTTTGTGTTGTCTCCGGCGCGGGTAATGATTGTTTTTACTTCATGCGGCGTAAGGTTCTGTGCCTCATCGACGATGAAAAATATATCCACAAGGCTGCGGCCTCGGATATAAGACAGCGGCGAGATGACCAGCTTTTCTTCATCAAGCAGTTTCTGAATCTGGCGTTGTTTTACCGCGGAGTCCAGGAATTTATGTTTAATCACGCCGAGGTTGTCGTAAAGCGGCAGCATGTACGGCTCCAGCTTTGACTGGATATCTCCGGGCAGGAAGCCGATATCTTTATTGCTTAAAGGCACTACCGGCCGCGCCATGTATATCTGGAAATATTCTTTTTTGTTTGCCAGGGCTCCGGCAAGCGCCAGCAGTGTTTTCCCCGTGCCGGCCTTTCCGGAAAGGGTTACCAGCTGTATTTTCGGGTCCATAAGCGCGTCGAGCGCGAAAATCTGCTCCGCATTGCGCGGCATGATTCCGTACGCGGCGTTTTTCTGTACGCGGTGAACCTTTTTCGTTTCCGGGTTAAAGCGCGCGAGCGCGGATTTTTTGCCGTTGCGGAGAATAATATATTCGTTAGGGAAGAATTCTTTTGTCGGGTTTAGTTCTTCGGCATCGATTTCAAACGGTTCCAGATACATCTTGTTAATAAGTGAATCGGATGCGTTTTCCACGATGCGGTATCCCTTGTAAAGCTCGGAAATATCTTTAACATGGTCGCTGGTATAATCCTCGGCGATTAGCCCGACGGCCTTGGCTTTCATGCGCAGGTTTACGTCTTTGCTGACAAGGATTATCTGTTTATCCGGGGTTTCCTGCGCGAGGCAGTAGGCGATATTCAGTATCTGGTGGTCGGTGCGGTTGCTTGAAAAATTAAGCGCAAGATTTTCGTGAATCGCTTCGCCGAGCTTGATGATGATTCTGCTGCGGCCGGTAGCAATGCGCACTCCTTCATCAAAGATCTGGTCGCCGCTGAGAGTATCGAGCGTGCGCACGAATTCACGCGCGTGGAAATTCAGGGTTTCGTTGCCTTTTTTGAATTTGTCGAGTTCTTCCAAAACCTGGATGGGAATAACGATATCATTGTCTTTAAACTGGTAGATGCAGGAACTGTCGTGAAGGATAACGTTAGTATCAAGGACAAATACTTTTGTCTTTTTCGGCGGCATAACAAATCCTTTTGTTAAGGGTTGCGAGATGACGTGTATTGCGTAAAAATTCGAGCATCCGGCTCAAAAATATTATAACCGAATTGATGCCATGAGGCAATAAATTTGTTGGGGGCTGAAATAGCTGTGATTTTTTGTTGTTCATTGGTATTAAGATTTGCTATACTATTACTAATACAAACGCATTAAATGCGTTTGTATTAGGCGGGCAAAAAGTGAATTTCTTAAAGAATTTAATCATATGATATATATGGATATCGTCTATATTTTGCTTGGTATCCTATTGCTTATGCTTGGACGGAAGCTGTTCTGGTTATTTGTCGGAGGGATTGGCTTTGTTTTCGGCCTGGAATATTCTTCTGTAGTATTACAGGGCAGTTCGCAAGGAACGATTCTTGTTACGGCACTGGTACTGGCGATTATCGGCGTGGTCCTGGCATTTGTTGTGCAGAAGGCAGGTATTGCCGTTGCCGGTTTCCTTTCCGGAGGATATATCGCCTTAAGTATTATTCATGAATTGGGCATAAATATCGGCTGGCTGCCGTGGGTTGTTTTCCTTGCCGGAGGCTGCTGCGGCGTTATCCTCGTAAAGTTTTTGTTTGACTGGGCACTGGTCGTGCTTTCTTCGCTTACGGGCGCACTGCTTATTATCGAAACCGTACATTTCAGCCTGCGGCTGACGAAGATATTATTTTTTCTTTTATTAAGTATCGGTATTGTGGCGCAGGCCGGCCAGCTGCAGAAAAGGCCGGAAGGTTGAGTGTAAATGAAAGGGGTTCCCATACGATGAGGTATTATATGAAGGCATTTGTGGTCGGGCTAATTTTTTTGACGGCAGTCGCGATTCTTTCCGTGATAGGGCTGCTGCTTTTTCCCTTGTTGATAACCTTGGTGTTCTTTCTGAGGGCATTTATTTTTTTGTTCCTGCTTGTATTTGCGGTTTGGTTTTTGGGGACATTTATTATTTATGTATGGGAACGGTTTATAAGATAGCTTTAAAGACAAGGAGTGTGCATGAAAGTATTTTTGATCTTAGTCGCAGGTTGTTTAGTTAGTGCCGGGTTATGTGTTAGGGCGCAGGCATTGGAGGAAAACGGTATCCAGTTTGCCGCGGAGATATCCCATATTGCTTATAAGGAGCCCGGGGTTATGAAAGAGGACGGGATGATGAGCGGATGGAATATCTCTTACGCCTATCATCATAATCTTGTTTTAGCCGCGGAAGGCCGCTTTAGTTTCGGCCGGGTTGATTATACCTCCAACGGTACGGGAGACATGGAGGATATTGATGATTACCTGATGGAATTACGCGCGTTAGGCGGTTATGATGTGTCGGAAACCGAGGGAGTGGTGCTGATAATTTATTCCGGGTTCGGATATCGTTTTTTGCAAGATGATTCCCAGGGGGTTACGACGACTACGGGAGCTTTAGGCTACAAACGAGAGTCTAATTATTATTATATCCCGATAGGAATGGAAGCGACGGCGGACATCGGGAACGGAATGCGTGTCGGGCTTGTCCTGGAATATGATTTTTTTTGGAAAGGGGCGCAGAAAAGTTATTTAAGCAGTGCAGTTAGCGGGTTTAACGACCTTTCAAATGACCAGCATAAAGGGTATGGGTATCGCGCGGCAGTAAGGGTAATATCCGAGATTTCCGACATAGATTTAATTGTAGAGCCTTTTCTGCGGTATTGGAAGATGGAGCGGTCGGAATCGGCAGATATAACCTACACAGGAGTGATTGTCGGCTATGGGTATGAGCCGAAAAATTATTCCACGGAATACGGCCTTAAAATTGCCGTGTGTTTTTAGCTGTAAGATGTCTTGATAACATATCGTTTTCTTATTTTACCGTATGAAAGTATTACTGCTTAGTCCTCCGGTGGAGGATTTCTTTTTTACGCCGCAAAGGGCATATCCCCTGGGTATCCTTTACCTGGCTACGGTTATGCGTGAGGCGGGGTTTTCCGTGAAGGTAGTTAATTGCCTGCAGGAATATAAGAAGACAACGCTAGCCGTTCCGCAGGAGTTCTCGTATTTAAAGCGCTATTACCACCCGAATGAATCTCCTTTTTGCCTTTTTTCACATTTCTGTCGTTTCGGCATGAGCGATGCTGAAATTATAAATGAGGTGTGCGGTTTCTCTCCGGATATCGTCGGCATCAGCGCGAATTTTTCCGCTTATTTTGAGGAAAGCCTTGGCCTGGCAAGGCTGGTAAAGCATATTGATAAGCGTATTGTGGTCGTAATCGGCGGGAGGGTACCGACGGCAATGCCGGAAATGGCGCTGAAAAGTCCTTTTATCGATTTTGTCGTTCGCGGCGAGGCGGAAGAAGCGTTTTCCGCTTTGTGTAGAGCGATATCAAGCTTGCAGATGCCGCGCATTGCCGGTGTTTGCTATAAGACGCTGGACGGAAAGATGCGTATATCGAAACAGATACGGATAGTCAAAGATTTGGACAGCCTGCCGCTGCTGGACCGCAGGCTCATCGATTATTTCGCTTACCGTTTCCAGGGTGATATCTCTACGTCTTTGCTTGCCTCACGCGGCTGCGCGATGAAATGCGGTTTTTGCGCCATACGTGAGCCGTTTCGTTACCGCAGCGCGGCAAATGTCTTTAAAGAAATGCAGGTCTGTTATGAAATGGGCATACGGCATTTTAATTTTGAAGATGATACGATTAACCTGAACCCTGAGTTTGAAAAAATACTTGATGCGGCGATAGAGTGTTTCAGGGGGAAAATCAGGATATCGTTTATGAACGGAATGTTGAGCCTGAATATGGGCCGGCGGCTGAAGCAGAAACTGGCAGCAGCGGGATTGACGCATATTGATTTGTCGATTGCCAGCGCAAGTCAAACCCTGCGCGCCGGGCTGCAGCGCGATGAAAATACGGCGGCGGTGTTCCGCGTCGCGGATTTTATGGCAAAGCAGCGGATCGCGCCGACCGTGCACACGATTATCGCGTTTCCGCGGCAGACGTTTAGCGACGCGGTTAAGGATATCCGGGTACTTGCGGCAAAGCGGCTGAAACTGGGGTTAAGCATATTCTATCCGGTAGCGGAAAGCAGAATGTTTCAAGAGTATAAGGATGTTTTTCCGGACGCGCAGCGGCAATACCGGTTTTTTCGCAGCAGCGCTGCCTGTTTTGACGCGGATATGCCGCGGGATAAGATTTTTCTGCTTTTTTATTGTTCGCGGATTATTAATTTCGTGAAAGACCTCATCGATGATTTTTCCATAAGAGATACACATGATTTTCAACGGCTCATCCGGGAAAAGACAGCGGGATTTTTTTTTAAGAACAATGCGTTCGTTTCTGCAGAAAAGGTCGACCGTTTTACACTGGGAATGCTGTTATTGAATAGGCTTAGCGCGGAGAAACGGATCCACTGTGTTCAACTGCTGAAAAAAAAAGGTGCATGGCAATACCGGCTTAAGGCAGAGGAATTTGCCTTATCCGCGGACATAAAACGCTGTTTGTCCGGGATAAGCATCCGCGGCCTGTCCGGAGCAGTAGTGACTTTGGAATGAGCGTATATTAGCTCATAAGCTCATAAGCTCACAAGCTCACAAGCTCACAAGCTCATAGCTCATAGCTCATAGCTCATAGCTCATAGCTCATAGCTCATAGCTCATAGCTCACTTAAGCTACAAGCCTCAGGCTGCAAGCTGCAGGCCGAAAAAAGATGTGGAAGAAAGAGAAAGTAATGAAATAAGTTTTTGTTTGGTTATTGTTCTCCTCACTTCGCGAAAAAGGTGCCCGGGTTAAATGGGAACCTATTATAGTAGAGTGTAAATAATTATGATATGCTATATATGTGTGTTAAAGAAAGGATGATGAGTATATGCGTAAACCGCTGATTATTGCTCACCGCGGTGCAAGAGGCAACAAGCCGGAAAATACCCTGGAATCCTTTCAGGAAGCAGTACGTTTGGCAGCGGATTTCGTCGAGCTTGACGTGCAGAAAAGCGCGGACGAGAAGATTGTTGTGCTGCATGATTATCATTGGAAAAACTGCTGCCGTGTCAGCGATACGCCTTATCTTAGAATAAAAAACGCCGGATTAAAAAGAAAGATAAAGATTCCGCTTTTGGAAGAGGTGCTGGAAGCCCTGGATAATCGCATCGGCATAGATATTGAAATAAAGAGCATGGACAGGGATATCCTTACCCTGCTTGTACGCGCGTTAAAAGGACATAATAAACGTAAGATTATTGTTTCATCCTTTATTCACCGCCATCTGGTTGAACTAAAAGAGCTCCTTCCCTCCCTGCGTTTAGGCGCGCTGATGAGCTGCCGGCCTATCGACCCTTTGCCTATTCTTAAAGCAGCGCGTACGGACCTGCTGATACAGCACGCGGAATTTGTCGATGAAGAATATGTGCATTTGCTGCACAGGAACAAAAAACAGATATTTGTCTGGACGGTAAACGATACGGAGGATTTACGCCGGATGGCGCGTTGCGGAGTAGACGGCATTGTCAGCGATTTTCCGGACAGGGCACGTGCGGCAGTAGAGGAAACTGCTTTGCTTTAAGCAGAATACCGTATCTGTTTTTCGGATGGCGCGAGAGATTGACGCGTAAAGGAGGCAGTATGTTTACAATAATTGTCGGGAGGAATAAAGGCAGATGCATAAATTTGTTACGTGTTGGATGCGGCGTTGTTATCTGCTGTCTTTTATTATTAATTCAAAGGGGGACGCATATGGCGTATGCGCAAGAGATTAGGTTGCCTGCGGTAAAGACAAAAGGTACGGTTTCAATCGAAGAAACAATCGCTCAAAGACGTTCGGTGAGGAATTTTAAAAAAGATGAAGTAAATTTAGAACAAATTAGTCAACTGCTTTGGGCAGCACAGGGAATAACCGGCCGCAATGCCGGCCGGTTATTTCGTTCGGCGCCTTCCGCAGGTGCCTTATACCCTATGGAAATATATATAGCCAATAAAAACGGATTATTTCATTACGTACCGGAATTGCATGTGTTGGAAGAGCAAAGCAAAAATGATGTGCGTGATGTTTTATGTACGGCCGCCTTGGAGCAAAAACCGGTGCGAGAGGCGCCGCTTGTAGTTATTATCTGCGCTGTTTATTCGCGGCTTATGGGTAAATACGGAGAGCGCGGTATCCGTTATGCGCATATGGAAGCAGGACATGCCGCGCAAAATATTCAATTACAGGCAGTGGCGTTAGGCTTAGGAACAGTACCCATTGGTGCGTTTAATGATGCCCGGGTTCAAAGGCAGTTATCATTGCCCGAAGATCATGAGCCGTTATATATTATACCCGTTGGCTATGCGCGGTGATAAAAAGCTCTAACACTGGATTTCCCGGTTGGTTAAGTTAATTTAAGTTGTCAATAGTTTGGACCTGACCCCACTTTCGCCCTTGGTATCAATTCTATCAGGATTTTCAATATCTGATTTCCAGGTTAAAGGATTATTGCGAATGTATTCCCGAATCTTTTGTAACGATTTGTCATTTCTAACAATATGGTCGTAATAATTACGTTGCCAAACAGATTTGCCAGGGCAATTACGTAATACATTTATTTGTTTCGCAGATCGCGTTTTAATATATCCAACCATTTTCGATAATAACATATTACGACG
>JAHIOQ010000080.1 GCA_018895275.1 Candidatus Omnitrophota bacterium | reverse complement strand
GTCTTCCTTATCCGGATCAATATTGCTATGATGTTCGAGAACAGCTTCCTCACCAAACACTTGTTTGTAAACTGCCGCTGTCTGCTCAATAATACTTGTATAGGGGATCGCCATAATAATTCGCTGTTTGCCGTATTTAAAAGCGTGCTTTAAAGCAAAGGCCATGGATGAAAGCGTCTTCCCTCCTCCGGTCGGAACGCACAACGAAAAAAATCCCGGTTTGAGTTTTGCCTTTACACGACAGCAATTTAATACATCCGTCCGTGCCTTGTTGATTGCCGTCGGATCAGCGTTCTTTTGTTTTTGTTCCATGTATGGATTAAATCGTTCGACAAGTTCTTTAAGAGAAGGATAGACTCCGCGTTTTTTATAATTCTCCGGAGTCATGAATTTTTCCGTATCCAAAAAATCAGCATCTACTAAACATGAAAAAAGCATCCTAATCCAGAGATGAAAATGTTCGCGATTACGCTCCATATCCTCCGGCGATTTAATCCCCAGGGGCGCGGATTTCGGCAGTGCCGCTGTTATATAATCGTTTGTTTCATCAATCACTTTAATTTGATTAAATTCGCGCAGGTCAAGAACGCTTTCGATAGGATTTTGATAAAGACGATTAACGAGATCGCCGCCTGCAAGATCAGGATTCCAATCGGGAAGCCCGGCATGATGTCCTGCTATGATGTATGCTAATATTCGCGCTATTTTTTGAATATCTTTCGGATATGTCCGGAATCGTTCAATAGCCAGAATGGCGCCTACAGTGCTATGATTCGGCCTGCTGCCATATCCTTCAATATGAGCATCGGCATCACATCCTGTTCGTCGGCGAATATATGCCTGCCATCCCGGCAAAAACTTTCCCAGGTCATGCCACATGCCGGCTAAACGCGCCCAATCCTCATTTCCAAATGCTTCTGCGAAATTACCTGCTATTTTGCCGACTCCCTGCAAATGTTCACGCAAATCATGTTCACAACAAACACCGGTTTTTTCATTCCTATTGACATGAGCAACATATCGCATTTTTATTGTCCTTTATCCCAAATCATCCAAAAAATTTCTTCAACATTTCAATACACTCAAAAACTCTTCCAATAACTGCCACTCCTCTTGCGGCCTGCTTTTTAAACTATGAGCGTAGTATTTTATTTAATGAACCCTATCCTGCGTTTGGGCTTGTTCTCTGCGGCAGTCAGTTGCTGGATAACTTCAAAAATAGTATGAATATGGCTTTCCTGTTTTTCTACCGCACACTCAAGCTTTTCCAATCTTAGCGCAAAATCTTTATGCGTAATAATCATCTCCCTTATGCGAATAAATATCCGCATAATAGCGATATTAACTTCAATCGCTCTTGGGCTGTTAAGGACGCTGGAGAGCATTAAAATACCGTGTTCGGTAAATACGTAGGGTGGCCGTCTCAGCCCCATCTTATCAGAATTGGACATCACAAATTGTGATTTCCAATCTTTAAACTCTTCCTTGTTTAATTGAAACATAAAATCATTTGGAAAACGCTCCCTGTTTCTTTTAACCGCCTGATTTAAAGATCTGGTGGCAACGCCATAAAGCGCAGCTAAGTTGCGGTCAAACATTACTCTATGCCCACGAATCAAATAAATATCTCTTTCGATCGCTTCACCCCGAAGCATAACTCTATTTTTCTGCATACTTACCCCCTAAGAATCAAAAGATTTCGTAAATTGCCGCGCTAGTTCCGCGACGTTTTTTAAATGCGTCTCAAGAGGCTGCCTGCCCCGTAGCGAAGCGGCTCGGGGCCATTCCTCTTTCGGCCTGTTTTTTAAACTATGCGCGTAATATTTCATTATAAATTTTCCCGGCGAAGTTTATCTTCTGTCTGTGTCGCGCGAAAAAGATTCGCCGCTAATTCAGTACTCCCCATATGATCCAATATCAACCATTTCGAGGACATCCTCGAAATGGCCTGCAAACATCTACAGATTCAAGCTTGAGCTGTCGACAAATTGTCGACAGCTCAACTTCCAATTCCGCTTTATCTCCAGTCTTAATCTTAGTATCAATACTCTCATAGATTCCTCGCAACAATATAATACCCGCCGGTTTTCCTGCTTCCTTTTCGTTCAATCAATTTTGCATCCATAAGTCTCTTTATTTGCCGTTCTATAGTCTTTATCGGCCTTCCGCCAAGAGCCGTGTTTAAGCCTTTTGCCTGAATACCAGGATTATCGTTTATCGCCTTCAGCAGAGATTTTAATCCCTCATTTAATCCCTCATTTAATCCCTCATTATTCTCTGCAACAGACTGAAGGCGCGACTGCGCCTTGCGCTTAAACACCGTAACAAAATGAGTGCCGATCTCCATAAACTCGGTGGTCGGTTCTTTGTCCAGTATCAGCTTTATTCCTCTGCCCCATCGTTCAACGAAATGAATACGATGGAACATGTCGGCGATCATCTCATTGCGCCGTTCAGAAACTATCTTCGAACGAATCTGTGATATAGTAAGTCCGCCGTAGAGCAAACCGGGGCTGCGTATTTCAACACGATCCTTAAACACAGCGATGTTCACGGAATCCGGTTCACGATAATCGCGGTGACAAAATGCATTGATAATGGCTTCACGAAACGCCTCGCGGTTTATTTCAGGAACATCAACTCGGCGCAAACCATCAACACGCATCCCCATATTGATTTTCTCGAGAATATATTCCTGCGCTTTTTCAATGAGATAAAATACATCCCCCGAATAGTCTTTCATGTCCGTGATATATGCCGTGTCCATACCACTGAACACCGCGCAACGAAGGCGGGCGTTGAAAAAAATATCTTCCGGTTTTTTGCCAAACAGCAAAACAGCGGTGTTCCTCAGTTTTGCACCGGATAAGAGTTTTAGTTTGGCAAGAACATTACGCACCGAATCATACTTAAGTCCTGATGCAATGGTAAATGCTTTGATCTTCTGGACACTAATGTCGGCAAAGGTGGACTGAACGCAATATTCAGTATCCCAGCGCAATACATCACGATTTTTACGCAGAATCATCCGCTCAAGTTCCTGTACCGATAACTGACGGTCAACATCAGCCACACGCATATACGCCCTGCCATAGGCAAAATAAGGTGACTGCTTCCCCTCAAATTCAACTATCACGCAAGTTTTCCTCCTAATAACAACCGTTTTGATACGGGGAAACATCTTAGGTTCTATGTGCTCTGCAATAGCCTGCGCGACATCCCGTAAAGTATCTTTACCTGCCTGCTGACCAATCACCGTGCCATCGTCTTTGATGCCCAAATAGAGCATACCCTTACCATGTTTGTTCAGCATAGCAACAATAGAGATGACCGCCTCTTTCAATTCAGATGTAGATTTTTTTAGTTCCAGCGTTTCAGATTCTTTATATTCCATCTTCAAGCCTTCTAATTATATAATTTTCAACTGTCCGTTTTTTTCGGGCGCTTTAAAATATACGGTATCTGCCCTGCATATAGTATACCGCTAAATGCTCTCATGTGGCGAACTAAATACCGGGTATTTTGTCGAACACATAGCCGATTCAGCAACGTTTTTTAAATGCGACTCAAGCTTCTTTGCAGCCTGCCCTCTAAATATCATTTGAGTTTTTTAATCCACATACCAAATTCAAAAGCAATGTCGTCCATTGAAACAACAAATTTGGGATAATTGTCTTTTATTTTTAAAAGATTTCCGAATTCCCTTGATATAAGTAGCAAGTTCACTTGAAAGCAAATTCGCGTTACTGCCGGTACAATAAATAGCTTTTACCTACACGGCGCTGGCCGGCAATTACTTTTATTACATCTTTATCAATAAACCGGAAATCCGGGTTTTTTCTCTTACTTTCTTTGTTCCCTTATTGCTTCTTATCTTTCAGCCACCAAGACACGAAGCTACTCAGAGATTTATTTTCTTCGTGCCTTAGAGCCTTTGTGGCAAACAATTTTTTTGCCTAAAAATGAGTCCGCCGGAATCCCCTTTTCCGAAGCCTCAAGCACGATTTTCGCGCACGCTATAGCATCGGACTCCGCGTCATGATGCTTAAGCGATATGCCAAAATAGCGGCATACGTCTGATAATTTAGTCGGATACAGCCCCCATAAACGGCGCGCCAGTTTCATCGTGCATAAATATTCAACGTCCGGCGGAACAGCACCGGTCATAGCGCAGCAGGCATGCAAAACCCCGCGGTCAAAAGACGCGTTATGCGCGGCAATAAACTCTACTTTATCCAAATGTTTCTTGATTTTCGGCCAAAGGTCGGCAAAGCCGGGCTGTTTCGCCACGTC
>JAHIOQ010000079.1 GCA_018895275.1 Candidatus Omnitrophota bacterium | reverse complement strand
TCCTTCAGCGCCTCCAATGCCACACGCGCCTTGAACTCTTTCGGATAAATCTTTCGCTTCTTCATCCTGACCTCCTGATTTAGGTTATTTTACCACGTTTTTACACCTTAACCAGTGGTCTGAATTCAGGGAAGCATTATAGGCGATATCACATGTCTTTTAGCCTTTGATAATTGGCGGAATCCCCTGCCGGGTGACACTACGCAGGCAGTGCCTTTGTTTAATAAAGATTATCCGGAAGAAAACGAATTAAAACAAAAGATATTGGCCATATTTTCGATGCTTGGCGGTATTAATATTCAGAAGATACGCTTTAAAGAAGCTGAAAAGAGTATAGCCAATATAGAACGTTTTGATGAAAAGGAAGCACTGTTGTGTAAAAGTCTGCATGATCTAAAAAATAATTTAATAGGTATGTTGGGTTTTACTATGAAGTTTGATAAAGAACAAAGGAAAAGTATGGATTTAAAGAAGCTATCGGAGCCGGTTTTTAATATTCAAAAAGGATTTGGAGATCTTCATTTTGAGGTAATCGCCAAAGAACATAGAGTAAATATAGGAGATACATTTTATAACACAGGGATTTTTAACCGCGTGCTTGATGTTATTAGTGAGGTGGTTCCAGTGATTAGAAGCTGTGACAGAAATGGGATAAAGCCTATTTTTGATACTTTATTTGCGGAATTGAAAGCGGAGATGGAAAAAGATGAAAAAGGTCAACTTATTGCTAGCCAAGAACAAAAAGATTTTTTAAATTTTTTAAACAGTTTTTCTTCTGTAGCTGATTATCAGGTACGGTTATTTTCCCGGCAGAAG
This sequence comes from Candidatus Omnitrophota bacterium, assembly GCA_018895275.1. Lineage (GTDB taxonomy): Bacteria > Omnitrophota > Gorgyraeia > B26-G9 > B26-G9 > JAHIOQ01. The sequence continues at coordinate 2,845 of JAHIOQ010000079.1, read as the reverse complement.
GTTTTATCGGAATTGTATTTGCAAATAAATGAATATTGGGGAGAAATAGGCTCTTATATAGAGGCCTTAAAACAGAGAGAAGATACACCGGAAGAGATCAAGCAAAGCTTACTAAAGTCTTATGAGAAGGCAAAAAGCCTGTATGAGCAATTTAATATTATTTTAAAAAGTTCTAATTTGGAAGATTTTTTACGTAGTTTTGTGGTTTTAGAAATAGTTTTAACAAATGATTATTTAACGGAGTTAGCTAAAGATTTGCCGGGAAATGTAACTGTCAGCTATGATTTTACTAAAGATTTGCCGAAAATAAAAATAGACAGGAAAATAATAAGTTCAACTTTTTCCGAATCAGCCGTGAATGCGGTAAAATACGGGGGTAAGCAATTTGAGCTAAAGGCATATTTAGACAAAGGATTTCCGGAATTTGTGCGGCTTGATATTAGAAGTGAAGGCCAGGGCATTGCTCCGGAAAACAGGGAAAAGGTATTTGAAGGCTTACGCGAGACCGCGGGTGACGACCGGGGCACCGGGATCGGCATGGGATTCAGGCGCCAAACACTTGAATGGATAGGCGCGCGTATTTGGGTCAGTGACAGCCGAAGCGCACCGCGGGATAAAGACGGAGTTGTAAGGAACGGAGGATTCGCGGTATTTAGTATTTTACTGCCGATTGCTGAGGACAGCGATAGTGATGAATCAGCGCGAAGCGGACCGCGCTTAGAAAATATTTTATATCCAAGGAATAGCAAAGTTATTGAACAGGCTGTTTAATTATAATAAGCTTGTTCTGTTTTCCTCCTCGGTATTTGGACTTCTCTCTTGTTTTATTTATTAATGTTAAGGATGATGCAAAGTGATTAAAAATAGGTTGAAAATAACCGCAATCTTACTAATCCAGGCATTGCTTTTAATTGACATGCCAGGATACTGCGCGCAAAGACAAGTTGCCGGTACGGCAATGCTTTCGCCGCGGGTGAATATCTCCGGTTTTCAAATGCGGGAAGTTATCCTAGCGGCAATGCGCCGGAAGGCGGAAGAAGGAGCTCGATCCCTGCCTGAAAATAATAACCTTTTATCCGGTACAGGGACTGCTGATAGAGTAAATTCGCTTTCTTCTCCGGCGAAGAAGATTCATAATGTGTTTGCCGGGCCTTATAATAAACTTGTAACATTGCTGGGATTTATCATCAAAGGCAAAAACGCGAAAAAGCGGATACCGGTTGCCGCGCTGATGATTACAGTTAACGGTTTTGTTGACTGTTTCCTTATCCTTCCGCTTAAGACAGCGGTATTCGCGGCGAGCGTGCTTACCGGAAGCCTTTGGTTGATTGCAGGGGCAGTTGTTTTTGCTTTTGTTATCGGCGGGATTGTCCGGCTTATGTATTATCCGGTTTTTAAGGTGATATGGCCGGATTTATTGCGTTTGACCGACAGCGCGTTGCTGCTGAATTTTATTCCCTGGGGGCTCGGCAATCTGGCTCCGGTGTTGATGGTCAGTGAAAATACAAGTGTACAGGATGTGGTCTATCTATGGGAAGTTAAGAGAGTGGCCAAGGTAGTAGGTGAATGTGTCAGGAAGCATTCCCATGTGACGGATGAGCAAATGAAAATTCTGGATGGGTATTTTGAAGAGATTGCCCAGGCAATCTGCAGTTACCAAAACAAGATGCATATCTATAATTACAACAGGTTTAAAATCCGCGGCTCAAAAAATTATTCGGAAGAACTGATCCGCAGGGATATTGTGCGCAATGACTTTACCGACCGATTTCCGTTTTGGATTAAACTGCGGCAAGAGATTTTTAAAATATTTAAGGTAAAGGCCGCCGGATACCGCAAAGGGACGCGGCCGGCGCTGTTGATTGATACACAAGATAATCTTTCGGAAATAAAAGAAAACTTAAAACAATCCGATGTGCCGAAATCTTTTTTGAGCCATGTGTATAAGTTTGACCTTACGGAATTCATGAATGAGGCGCAAGTCCGGAAAGAAAAGCACGGGTTTACAATGACAAGATTTATTCAGAAGGTGTTCACGGAAGAAGAACTAGAAGTCTTGTGGAAAAATCCTGTGGGAATCCATACGGTTGCCGGTTCTGACGGCTGTTTTTATGTTCTTGATGAGCAAACTAAAAGGTTTTTTGAACAGATTGAAGACGGTACGCAGATAAATATTATTGCCCCCGGCGGCGGGGGAGATACCCTGGCGGCGATTAAAATTATTTTACAATTAAAAAAAATATTTGAGCGGCAAGGGAAAAAGAATATATTATTTAGGGTATTTTTTTCCAATGTGAAATATGGCATAGAAAGTCCCTTTGCCGGGCCTGTGCCGGCGGAGTTTATAAAAGGGATTATTCCTCTTGTGATTGAAGGATTTGAAAAATCGCATTTTTACAAGGTAACGGGGAAATTAGAGGTAAAAATCCCGATTACTGATGTGCGCGGAAAACAGATAGTTTTAGGGGGAATTCCGTTTTTTTATAATACTCAGTGGGGAGAAGGCGAAGTGGTCGAAGAAGGGGCTAAGATGGGTATTGAGTTGGTAATGATGGACTTTTGTCCAAAGGCCTCTGAATTAAAAGAGCAATATTCAAAGTTGACGCAAGGCAAGAAAGTTGTGACTTTTGTATGTGATGTCGGCGGAGATATTTTAGCTAGAATACCGCAGCGGCTCCAAAGCCAGGAGCAGCTTGAAATAACTATTTCTTCTCCGGTTTCGGATATTACGGGGCTTATATTTGACGGCCCGGTATTATTGAAAGGATTAGGCGGAGATGGAGAAGCAGGAGAAAGGATGATTTGGCAGTATCTACCTGAATTGTTTAAAGAAGGAGCGATTAGC
>JAHIOQ010000003.1 GCA_018895275.1 Candidatus Omnitrophota bacterium | reverse complement strand
TATAAAATATAAAAAGGAGGATAAGTCCAAAGAGTATCGCCTATGCCCGCTTAAGATAATTTTTTTTGACGGGTTCTGGTATCTTTTAGCCCAGACCGATAAAGGCAAGCATGTCCTGAAATTCCGGCTCGATAGGATCGAAGATGTGGCGGTGCTCGATGAATATTTCACCCCGCCGGGCAATATCAAGACTATGCTCGATGAGAGCGCGAACATCTGGTTCTCGGATAAGAAGAAAAACAAGGCCACGCTGCATATAGACAGCGATATAGCCGAGTACTTTAAGCAGCGCCAATATTTTCCATCTCAGAAAATAGTAAAAGAGAACAAAGACGGTTCCCTCATCGTTGAAACCCGGTATGCAGAGCCCGAAGAAGTCAGCTATACCATAATGCATTGGCTGCCGCATATTAAAGTAACCGCGCCGCAAGCGTTAAAAGATACAATAAAAGCTAAAATTAACCAATACTTGCGACAGATATAAACTATTATCGTTATTTCCCGCGTCTTTTAACAGCAATAATTTCCAAAAAATACTTTCTAAGACGACATAACCTTGTCGCAGGCATATGATATGCTTAATCATGGTTATAACAAAGGATGGATTAAATGGATATTAAAATTGATAAGGATTTATTAAGAAGTTGGTGTGAGATGGAAGATAGTAGCGATTATCTGGAAAGGATGGTGGCATTTGCCAACAACTCTACTAAGGAAAGATTTGATGTTTTGTTGAGAGAGTATGGGCAATTACTTAAGGAGCGTATTGATTATTGCAAAGGTATTCTTAATACGCACAAGGATGTTCTTATCTATTATACGCTGGCTGAACTTTACAACCGACAAGATCCCGATGAATCACCGGATTATCTTTATAAGAGAGCGGTTCGCTACTATTGTATTAAGGCAGTGCGGTTAGATAGAAACTATGCGCCTGCCTGGGCGCTATTAGCTTATGCATACTCTTGGATTGCTTTGTTTGGCGGGGATGCCGGCGATGATAATGTGATTGCAGATATTAAAGTACTTCCTATTAAAGAAGAAACAGGGATAGAAAGCGTTTTACCTGCCAGCTTCTCAGATATATTGTCCGAAGGTCAGAAAAGGAAATTAAAATGCATTGAGAGAGCTATTTATTGTATTCGTAAGGCATTAAAAATAGAGCCATTGAATACAGCTTATCAATTTCATTTGAAGCAATATTGCCATCAGAGGAACGAAGAGTATAAGCCTGAAAATTTGCCAAGGAGTTTGATGTGAAATATTTACCTTTAACGTTAGTAGCATTATTGTTTATTTGTTATGACGCTTCAGCATACTTAGAGGATTATCCTCCGTATAAATTTAAAGATGGCCCGCCCCAATATTTCCAGGCAGAAACTTTGGTAGACTTAGATAAGCATGAATACAGATCAAACGATGGAAGTGTTGTAGTTAGATTAAAGAAAACAGACAAAGGCATGGATTTCTTGGTGAAAGAAGCCGGGTTTGTATTAATTAACGAAAATATTAAAGAATATCCTACTCCTTACGCTGTTTATAGAGGTGACTTAGATGGTAATGGGTTAAAAGATTTCATAATATTTTATTGGTATGGTGGGTGCGGTTTAGCAGTGAATTGGAACAAGGTCGAGATATTTTTAAAGAAACAAACAGACGGATATCAGAAAATCTCTTACGATACTTTGGCGTCAGGACTGGAAGATTTTGTGGATTTAAATAATAACGGTCGATACGAGGTTATCATTGCAGATATTTATAGCGGGGGAAAACATACATATTTTGCCTATAACATCTATGAGTTTAAGGATTATAAGCTTGTAAGAGCGGATAGCAAGTTTAATGGTTTTCCGAAATTCATTTGGTTTACTCACAAGCCAAATGACAAGGATACAACGCATTTAACCGAAAAGGAACGAGGTGAGGGAAAGAGGGAGGGACAACGTTGTTTAAAGTTTTAAAGTATGCAGAAAATGTCTTAGTTGCGAGTGAGAAGTTAAAATTAGTGGTGGTTATTTTTTAAATTCTTGCACTAAATCACTATACTCTGCAAAGGCTTTCTTATCCACTTCCTTGTCTTTGTTGTATTCAAAAATTAGTTCCCCGGAATAATGCTCATCCTGTAAAGCTCCTTTGGAGCAACGGGACAAGTAGATGAGGATTTCGTTATTTTCTTTGACGATAAAAAATCCGATAAAAACCTTACAGCGGAAAGTCCTCCTCTTTATAAGGGGTTGATTATTTCGCTTTACAAAATGATGAAGATTGTGTAACATCATAGCTTCGTAAAGAATAAGAGGATGGGTTTATGATTTCAGTTAACGACGTATCGCTGCAATACGGGCAGCGCAAACTTTTTTCCCATGTGAATATCGCTTTTTCCCCCGGAAATTGCTACGGGCTGATCGGCGCGAACGGTTCGGGCAAGTCTACGTTCTTAAAGATTCTTTCCGGAGAGATTGATTCGAGTACCGGTGAGGTTAGCGTTTCTTCCGATAAGCGCGTCTCGGTTCTAAAGCAGGATCAGTTCGCCTTTGACGCCTACACGGCATTGACCACGGTTATTATCGGCCACAAAAGGCTCTATGATATCCTGACGGAGAAAGACGCTTTATATGCCAAGGAGGATTTTTCCGAACAGGACGGGATACACGCCTCGGAGCTTGAGGCGCAGTTTAGCGAGCTTGACGGCTGGAACGCGGAATCCGACGCGGCCAAGCTCTTAAGCGACCTTGGCCTCGCGGAGGAATTTCATGAAACGCAGATGAAGCATCTTGAGGCCGGGGAAAAGGTACGTGTGCTGCTGGCGCAGGCCTTGTTTGGAAATCCGGATATTTTATTGCTTGATGAGCCGACCAACCACCTGGATGTGGAAACCTGCCTGTGGCTGGAAGAGTTTTTGTGTAATTTTGAAAATACGGCGATCGTTGTTTCGCATGACCGCCATTTTCTCGATAAGGTCTGTACGCATATTGCGGATATCGATTTTGGCAAGATACAGCTTTATTCCGGGAATTACAGCTTTTGGCTGGAATCCAGCCAGCTTGCTTTGAAGCAGCGCAGTGAGTCCAATAAAAAAACCGAGGAAAAACGCAAGGAGCTGCAGTCGTTTATCGCGCGGTTCAGCGCGAATGCCTCCAAGTCCAGGCAGGCAACCAGCCGTAAAAAGACTTTGGAAAAACTTACGCTTGAAGACATTAAGCCGTCTTCCCGTAAATACCCGTATCTTAATTTTGAGCAGGCGCGCGAGGCCGGTAACGACATTTTGCTTATTGAACATCTATCCAAATCCGTTAATTCGGAGGTGATGTTTAAAGACCTCTCCATCCGGGTGGAGAAGGGGGATAAGATTGCCTTTGTCGGTACGCATGACCTGGCGAAGACAATGCTTTTTCAGGTGCTGATGGGAGAGATACCGGCGGATAGCGGCAGTTTTAGATGGGGCGCTTCTGTCAGCCGGGCGTATTATCCCAAGGATAATACCGCGTATTTCAACACGGAATTAAATATTGTGGATTGGCTGCGCCAATATTCGGAAAATAGGGAAGAAAATTTTGTGCGCAGCTTTCTCGGCCGCATGCTTTTTTCCGGGGAAGAGTCCTTAAAACCGGTAAAGGTCTTATCCGGCGGCGAGAAGGTGCGCTGCATGCTCGCGCGCATGATGCTTGCGCAATCGAATGTGCTGATATTGGACGAGCCGACGAATCATCTGGATCTGGAGTCGATTACGGCCTTAAACCGGGGGCTGGAGAAGTATCGCGGTACGCTGCTTTTTTCTTCACAGGACCATCAGTTGGTGCATACGGTGGCCAACCGCATTATAGAGTTTACACCCAAAGGATACGTTGACCGTGCAGGCACGACGTTTGACGAATATCTGGAAAATGAAAATATAAAACAATTGCGCCATCGGTTGTATTCGTAATCCGCGTATTTTATCCGCCTACGCAGAAAACTCCGGGCATGCCCCCGGCCCCCGGGGCTCCATGAAACTTCCCTGCTCGCTGAAACTTCGTAAGGAAGAGTTTTGAGCGCGTCAATAAAGTTGGCGCGCTCAGTCTTGGCGGCCTCTGCCTAACCCGGATATTTCACGGTTCGCGTGAAATAGGGGCTAAAAACCAGGGTTGTGGAGCCACGGCCTGAGAGCCGTGGCTCCTCTCCACACGCTTCCTCGGGCGTAACCCACATTTATTCCCGTCCTTATCCACCCTTCGTAGCAGAGCTGCTGCGGAGGACGGGCAGAGGGGGTTTTCTCCGCTTCGCGGAGGAGGGTAAAAAAAGGTAAAACAAGGTGGTTTATTTATTTGCATATTTCATAATT
>JAHIOQ010000078.1 GCA_018895275.1 Candidatus Omnitrophota bacterium | reverse complement strand
GGTGTAAATCGAGATAATGCTTCTATCCCGGTGCTTCTGGCCACAGGATGTGTTCACCAGCATTTGGTAAAAAACGGCACGCGTTCTCAGATTGCCATTATTATTGAAAGCGCAGAACCCAGGGAAGTGCATCATTTTGCCGTGCTTCTGGGATATGGCGCGGGTTGTATAAATCCTTATCTGGCATATGAAGCTATTAAACATCTTATTAAAGAAGGCCATCTGTCAATTGATTTTCATGCCGCGCAGAATAATTATATAAAAGCAATAAACAAAGGAATCCTGAAAATACTTTCTAAAATGGGTATTTCCACGTTACAAGGATACAGAGGGGCACAAATTTTTGAAGCATTAGGTATTAGCGACGAGGTGATTGAGCGGTGTTTTACGGGAACTGTTTCCCGTATCGGCGGAGCTGGTTTTGAAGTAATCATGAAAGAAACGTTATTGCGGCATAAACAGGCTTACCCGGAGAATCCAACCGGAGTTCCTTATCTTGGAACCGGCGGTGTGTATCAATGGAAAAAGGATGGCGAGTTCCATTTATGGAACCCGCAGAGCATTGCCGCTCTTCAGGATGCTACCAGAACAGGTGACTACGAAAAGTATAAAGAATTTGCGCGGCTGATAAATAATCAGGCATCGAATCCTGTTACACTTATAAGTTTTAAGTTTAAAGGGGTTGCCGGACAGAGTTTTGGTGCATGGCTGGCAAAGGGAGTTACTTTTGAACTGGAAGGCCTGGCAAATGATTATGTGGGCAAGGGAATCTCCGGAGGTAAGATTATTATTTATCCGGACAAAAAATGCGGTTATAACGCAGGGGAGAATGTTCTTATCGGTAATACGACATTTTATGGAGCAGTCGCCGGCGAAGCTTACATCCGCGGAATTGCCGGGGAAAGGTTTTGTATCCGTAATTCCGGGCTTTATGCTGTAGTTGAAGGAGTCGGAGACCATGGATGTGAGTATATGACCGGAGGCAGAGTAGTTGTTTTGGGAAAGGCCGGCAGAAATTTTGCCGCGGGTATGAGCGGCGGTATCGCGTATATCTATAATGAAGATAAATTATTCAAACAAAGATGTAATTTGACGATGGTGGAGTTAGAACAGCTAAATGCTGAAGATAAAAATACGGTTTATAGATTAATTAATAATCATCATAAATACACCCGGAGTGACCAGGCAAGGAAAATACTGGATGATTTTGAACAAAATATTAAGAAATTTGTAAAAGTGATGCCTTTGGAATATAAGCGTATTTTAGAAAGCAAAGAACCAGAGGAAAAATCAGGTTTAAACGGGGCCTCGGATATATGATTTTAGTTGAAAGCCGGCAATATAGTGTGAGTATTTTTGAGAAAGATGACAATCTGGGCGGGATTTTACGTTATGGGATCCCTGCCAAAGGTAAAAGAGTTGTTGTTATCGGAGGTGGTGATACCGGCGCTGATTGTGTTGGGGTAGCGCATCCGCAGGGGGCAGTCATTAATCGTCTGGGCAATCCACGAGGGCCGCAAAGCTGCTTATTATATGGATACCTATCTGATAAACAATACAATTTGCCTGCCGACCATTTAAAAGTAGATATAAACCGGCAGGGGACTGGTTTTGAAAGAGGATTGCTTGAATTTTAAGCAATAATCATAAAAGTTAAAAAAAGCTTCCTTATATGCTTGAATTGTAATATAATTATTAAAATTATGTTCCTTTCAGAAAATCCGATTTTTTAATAATCTGTTTAGAACAATGATGGCAAGTTAAAAATCCAGACGAAGTTTAAGGCGATATGCCTAAAAAACCGGCATATTTATAAAATAATAGTAAGTTTAAATGTTGAGGAGATTGTTTTATGGCGAAAAGAAAAGATATAAAGAAGGTTTTGATTATCGGTTCCGGGCCGATAATTATTGGGCAGGCATGTGAATTTGATTATTCCGGGACCCAGGCGTGCAAGGCGCTGAAGGAAGAAGGGTATGAGGTAGTATTGGTTAATTCCAACCCGGCAACGATTATGACCGACCCGGGAATGGCGGATAAGACCTATATCGAGCCGCTTACGATGGAAAGTGTGGAAAAGATTATTGAAAAAGAACGTCCGGACGCGTTGCTTCCTAATCTGGGCGGACAAACAGGACTTAATCTTGCTTCCGCGTTGCATCGTGCCGGAGTGCTGGAAAAATACGCTGTAGAGCTAATCGGTGTTAAAGCGGACGCGATTGAACGCGGTGAGGACAGAATCGCGTTTAAGGAAACGATGAAAAAGCTGGGTATTTCCATTCCTTTATCCGAACCGTGTTATTCGGTTGAAGAGGCAGAGACCATTGCGGAAAAATTGAGATATCCTGTTGTCTTAAGGCCGGCATATACATTAGGCGGTACCGGCGGCGGCATCGTTTATAATGTCGAAGAATTGAGAACTATCGTTCCGCGCGGGCTGGCCGCGAGCCTTATCCACCAGGTATTGGTCGAGGAATCGGTGTTGGGATGGGAGGAGTTGGAGCTTGAGGTGGTGCGCGACGCAAAGGATCAAAAAATTACGGTGTGTTTTATCGAGAATATTGATCCCATGGGGGTGCATACCGGAGACAGTTTTTGCACGGCACCGATGCTTACCGTGCCGGAAAAACTGCAAAAACGCATGCAGGAACTTTCCTATAAAATCGTCGATGCAATCGGAGTTATCGGCGGAACGAATATCCAGTTCGCCCATAATCCGGAAGACGACCGCCTCGTGGTGATTGAGATTAATCCCCGCACTTCGCGATCTTCGGCCTTGGCGTCAAAGGCAACGGGGTTTCCGATTGCGTGGATTTCCACAAAACTGGCTGTCGGATTGACGATGGATGAGTTCCCGTATTGGAAAGCAGGGACTCTGGAAAAATATGTTCCCGGCGGCGACTATGTCGTGATTAAATTCGCGCGCTGGGCCTTTGAAAAATTCCCGGGAGCAAAGGATATTCTAGGCACGCAAATGAAGGCCGTCGGCGAAGTGATGAGTATCGGCAAGACATTTAAAGAAGCATTTCAAAAAGCGATACGTTCTCTGGAAATAAAACGTTATGGCCTGGGATGGGCAAAGAATTTTGCGGCGCTTTCTTTGGAAATATTAAAAGAAAGACTTGCGTTACCTTCAAGCGAACGCGTGTTTTTGATGTATGAGGCGTTACGTAAAGGAATAACGGTGGAAGAATTGTATCAGATGACGCATATCCATCGTTATTTCATAAAGGAAATGAAAGAGCTTGTAGAATTTGAGAATGAATTAATAAGTGTTTCCTGGAAAGGCCTTGGTGAGGAAAAACTAATTAAGGCAAAACAATGGGGATTTGCCGATAAATATCTTGCGGAACTTTTTAAGGTAAAAGAAAAGGAAGTAAGACAAAGGCGTCTGGCCATTGGCCTGCAGGAACGGTTTGAAGCGGTTCCCGTAAGCGGGGTGGAAAATGCCGCTTATTATTATTCCACGTATAATGCCGAAGATTCCGTGCCTGTTTCGAAGAAGAGAAAGGTTATGATTTTAGGTGGCGGCCCGAATAGAATAGGCCAGGGGATTGAATTTGATTATACCTGTGTTCATGCCGCGTTTGCTTTGCGTGATGAAGGGTATGAGTCAATTATGGTTAACTGTAATCCGGAAACGGTATCGACGGATTACGATACGTCGAATAAATTATATTTTGAACCGTTAACCGTGGAAGACGTCCTGTCAATCTACGATAAAGAAAAGCCCGAAGGCGTTATTGTACAATTTGGCGGACAAACACCGTTGAATATCGCGCAGGAGTTAAAAGATAACGGCGTGGCAATTTTGGGAACAAAACCGGAGAATATTCATTTGGCGGAGGACAGAGAAAAATTCAGGGAGAAAATGATTGCTTTAAACATTCTGCAGCCGGAAAGCGGCACGGCGCGTTCTTTAGAGGAAGCAATGGCGATCGCGCATAAGATAGGCTATCCGCTCATGGTCAGGCCTTCGTATGTATTAGGCGGCCGCGGGATGGAGATCATCTATGATGAGGCCATGCTTAAACATTATGCGGAGGAAGCGATACAGGTAAGCCCGGAACATCCGATGCTTATCGACCGGTTTTTAGAAAATGCGATCGAAGCCGAAGTCGATGCCTTGTGTGATGGAGAACGGGTATTTATCGCGGCGGTGATGGAGCATATTGAACTTGCCGGTATCCATTCCGGAGATTCGGCGTGTGTAATCCCGAGCATCACGATAAAAGAAAAACATCTAAAAACAATAGAGCAATATACCGCACAGATAGCAAAAGAATTAAACGTAGTGGGGTTAATCAATGTGCAATATGCGATTTGCGATGATAAGGTATATATTCTGGAAGCAAACCCGCGGGCTTCCAGAACCGTACCGCTTGTTTCCAAAGTGATGGTGATCCCGATCGCGCGGATTGCTACGCAGCTTATGCTCGGGAAAAAAATAGAAGATTTCCCGCAGTTAAAAGCGAGAAAAATTTCTTATGTGGGAGTAAAAGAGGCGGTTTTTCCGTTTAATATGTTTCCGGAAGTAGATCCGGTATTAGGGCCGGAGATGAGGGCAACGGGTGAGGTCATGGGGCTTGCCGATAATTTTGCGCTTGCTTTTTATAAGGCGGAGGAAGCCTCGGGCACAAAACTTCCAGTGGAAGGCACGGTCCTGCTGACGGTAACCGATAAGGAGAAGAAAGCATTACTTCCGATTGCGCGTAAGATCGCGAAATTGGGATTTGCGATTTATTGCACACAGGGAACAAGCCAGTTTCTAAAAGAAAATGGCGTTGATAATGTTATGATTAAAAAACTTCATGAAGGAAGGCCAAACATCGTGGATGCGATGAAAAATAAGGAAATCCATCTCATTATCAATACGCCCAGCGGGCACAGCAGTAAGAGAGATGATAGTTATATCCGGATTATGGCGATTCAACAGAAAATTCCCTATATAACGACAATGGCCGCGGCGCAAGCCAGCGTTAAAGGGATAGAAGCCTTTAAGCAGGCAAAGATTTTACCAAAGGCCTTGCAGGATTACCAAAAAGAACTTGAAGATAAATAGCCAAGAAAATGCTGGAAAAAAGGAGATAGACAAACGTGGAGCAAAGAACAGGGTTTGATAATGAGCGCTATCTTAAAGAGCAGACAGCTGCAATACTTGAGCGGGTAAAGAAATTTGACAATAAACTTTATTTAGAATTCGGCGGAAAACTTCTTTTCGATTATCATGCCTCCCGTGTTTTACCCGGATTTTCCCCTAATGTTAAAATGCAGCTTTTGCAGCAGCTTAAAGACAAGGCGGATATTATTCTTTGTATTTATGCCGGTGATATTGAGCGCAGGAAAGTGAGAGCGGATTTCGGGATAACTTATGATGCCGATGTCTTAAAGGTAATCGATGATTTAAAAACCTGGGGTATTGATATCCTTGCTGTGGTTATTACGCGCTTTGACAATCAACCCGCGGCAAAAATTTTTAAAAACAAACTGGAACGCAGGAATATAAAAGTTTATACACATTCGTTTACCAGGGGATATCCTACAGAGGTTGATGTTATTGTCAGCGATGAGGGATATGGAGCAAATGCGTATATTGAAACAAAAAATCAGCTGGTTATTGTCACCGGCCCCGGCCCGGGCAGCGGAAAACTAGCGACATGCCTTTCCCAGCTTTATCATGATTACCGCCGCGGCCTAAAAAGCGGATACGCAAAGTTTGAAACTTTTCCCATCTGGAACATCCCGCTTAAACATCCCGTAAATGTTGCCTATGAGGCGGCGACGGCAGATATTCGTGATTTTAACCTTATCGACCCTTTTCACTTAGAAACATATAATATCTCAGCGGTTAATTACAACCGTGATGTGGAGGTGTTTCCGGTGCTGGAGAGGATTTTAGAAAAGATCACGCAAACAGAATCGATTTATCGGTCTCCGACTGATATGGGGGTTAATCGTGCCGGCTTTGGCATAATTAATGATGAGGTGGTTAGAGAAGCGGCAAAACAAGAGGTAATCCGGCGCTATTTTCGCTATGCCTGTGAATATATAATGGGCTTTGTTGATAAAGAGACGGTACAACGCGTGGAATTGCTTATGGAAGAACTTAAGATCAAACCGGAAGACAGAAAGGTAGTTGACCCGGCGCGGAAAGCAGCACTGAAGGCCCAGAAGAAAAATAAAGGCCATGAGGGGATTTTTTGCGGAGCGGCGATAGAGTTGAAAGATAGGTCAATTGTTACCGGAACGAATTCACCGCTTATGCACGCGGCCTCAAGTCTGGTGATTAATGCCATAAAAGAGCTCGCGGAAATTCCTGATAAAATTCATCTTCTTTCGCCGAATATTATCGAGTCGATACGCGTGCTTAACAGTGACATTCTAAATGCCAAGAGCGTAAGCCTTGATCTGGAAGAGATGTTGATTGCTTTAAGTATCAGCGCGGCGACAAATCCGACTGCGCAATTGGCAATGGAGAAATTAAAGGAATTGCAGGGATGTGAGGTCCATATGACGCATATCCCTCATCCCGGAGATGAAGAAGGATTGCGGCGATTGGGGGTTAATCTTACCTGTGAGGCGAGTTTTTCTACGAAAGGCCTTTTTGCCGGATAAACAGGGGGTAAAGGAATGAAGTCATATAAGGCTTACATCGAAACGTTAAATAAAATAAGCAAGGCGATTACCAGTGATTTATACCTCGAAGACATGCTTAAGCTTATCGTGACATTGACAGCGAATGTGATGAAGGCAAAGATCTGCGCGCTGTGGCTGCTTGATGAAAAAAACGAGACCTTGAAAATTAAGGCAACACAGGCAATGAGCCGGGAATATGTTAAGGAACGGACGCTGAAACTAGGAGAAGGAATTGTCGGATATGTGGCTAAGTATAAAAAACCCGTAACGATTCTTGATGTTCTAAAGGATGAACGCTACAAAGAGAAAACTCTGGCGCGTAAAGAAAAACTGGTTTCCATGCTGAGCGTGCCGATGCTGGTTAAAAACAGGGTTATCGGCGTGATCAATTGCTACACGACCGCGGAATATAATTTTGAACAAAGCGATATCGATCTCTTAAGCACGGTTGCCAGCCAGGCGGCAGTGGCGATTGAAAATACGGAGCTCATGGTTAAGACCAGAGTCATCCAGGAAGAATTGGAAACGCGCAAAAAAGTGGAAAAAGCAAAAGGGATTTTAATGAAAGAGCAGCGATTGAGCGAAGAAAATGCCTATAACCTTTTGAGAAAATCGAGTATGTCCAAACGCCTGCCGATGAAAGACATCGCCGAGGCCGTGATCCTTTCCTATGAGATTCAAAAAGATACCCGCCGGTAAAATAACGGTTCATGGCTGATAGCTCATGGCTCATAGAAAAACAAAAAACTTTAACTAAAACTACAGAACTCAAAAGTAAAAAAACGCAAATATTTTCCCCATGAAAATCCCGTTCATGTTTTCTTTAGTTTCGCAAATCGCAAAAAAATAATTTTTTTCTTGCATTGTGGAAATATAATGTTGTATATTATAAATTGTAAATACAATATGTAGTACGCATACATGTTGTGGCCCGTAAACTTGACAATCCAAGATATTGTATGGGGCCGGATAAAAAATTGATTTTAAATAAATTTTTTAGGAAAGGGGGTGAATATTTTGGTAGTCAAGAAAAAAGCCGTAAAGAAAGAAGTAAAAAAGGTAGAAAAGAAAAAGAAAAAATAAGTGGTGATGTTTTGCTACTACAGCTTTGAATTTAGATCAGGGAAAAGGAAGTCAGATCCCAACTTTTAATGACATGGATGTCAGCGATGCCCAAAGGCGCAGGGAAACCATGAAATATTTAAACGTGATTCCCTCCGCCTTTGGGAGGGATTGAAATCAATTCAGTAATACCGTCTTAAATATGCAATTCCGCAATAATCCCTTAATCATAACTTTCTGGTTATCAATAAGCCTTCTTGACTCCTTGACTTCCTGCAAAGCCCGTCCTTCAGGGCGGGGTGAGGAAGAATCGCTCGGAGTCAACCCTGAGCAAGCCTCACCATAAATTGCGGAGAACGTCGAATGGGTTGACAAAGTATGAGCGGCAATTTACAATACAAGTAATAATTGTAATTCCAGAAAGGACTAATGCGTGGACGATAAATCTAAGGAAGAACTTATCAGGGAAGTTAATCTTTTGCGCCAGGAACTGAAAAGCCTGCAAGCGTGTAAAGAAAAGGCTCAGGAAGCGGAGGATGAATTAAAAAAGAACCGGGAATATATCCAGTTTCTTTTTAATTATGTGCCTAATGCCGTGTTTAGTGTTGATGCGCATTGCATAGTAACAAGCTGGAATAAAAAAGCGGAAGAAATAACCGGATATCCGGCGCAGGAGGTTGTGGGGAAAACTTGTACGGTTTTTGCCGAAGAGCCTTGTAATGATAGATGTGGATTGTTTTCTAATAATAACGGTAAGCCGATTATAAAAAGTAGAGCGTGCAAGATCCGCAGGAAAGACGGCAAAATGATTACCATCTCTAAGAACGCGGAATTGCTGGTAGACAAGGACGGGCAGATGGTCGGAGGTATAGAAATTTTTGAAGACATTACCGCGGGGAAAGAGACGGAATTCGCCTTGCACTGTTTAAATAAGAATCTGGAAATGCAGGTGCAGCAGCGGATGGCGGAAGTTTCGAACATGAATAAGGTGCTTTTAGCAGAGGTTAGCGCGCGGGAAAAGATGCAAAAGGATATTCAAGACGCTAATGAGCGGCTCGTGCGGATCCTGGATGAAACAATTAGCGCGCTTGCTTTTGCCGTGGAAAAGCGTGACCCCTATACTTCCGGGCATCAGCGGCGTGTGGAGCAGTTAGTGGCGGCGCTTGCCAAAGAGATGAAGTTTAACGAGGAGCAGTTTGCCGCGGTAACCACGGCGGCGATTATTCATGATATCGGAAAAATATACATACCGGCGGAGATATTAAGCAAGCCTTCCAGCCTGACCGTTTTTGAATATAACCTGATTACCGTGCATCCTCAGGTTGGTTATGACATAATTAAGAATATCGAGTTCCCCTGGCCGGTTGCCGATATTATTCTGCAGCATCATGAGCGGCTTAACGGTTCCGGTTATCCGAATAAGCTTAAGGGTGAAGAAATATTGTTTGAAGCCAACGTATTGATTGTTGCCGACGTTGTGGAAGCGATGTCTTCGCATCGCCCCTACCGTCCGGCGCTGGGGATAGATAAGGCCCTGGATGAAATAACATGCAAGAAAGGGATTCTTTATCATCCGAAGGTTGTTGACGCGTGTATCGACCTTTTTATGCGTCACGGGTTTCAGTTTATTGATGCGCATTAATATTGATTTTAAAAGGATATTATAATTGGAGCTTGTAATTTTTGACAGAACCATGTGCTCATTAAGGAGGGTATATGAAAAAAACAGGTACAGTAATTTGTGTTGTGGTGATATGTCTGGTGGCGGGGGGGTGTGTATATGCGGCGATGCCTGATGCGCAGAACGTTAAGGCTGTATATGAGAATGCTACGGTCGGCTGTACGGTATGTCATGCCGAGGGTAATTTTAAGGAGCTTAACGCGTACGGTAAGGCATATAATGAAGCAGGAAGAAGCGTGGATGCCGTAAGGGCGATAGAGGGTGCCGATAGCGATGGAGACGGCAGCAGCAATGGTGATGAATTAAATGCCGGGACAAATCCGGGAGTTGCGGCGACCGAATAGTATGAACGTACTTATGCGGTGTTTATCCGGCCAGGATATTTTAATGTGTCCTGGCTTTTAACTTTTCGCTAAATCGAAGCTAAAATATTGTATTTGGCGGCACTTCCTAAAATATGGGGCAGATTATGGCTAGTTTTATTACCAAACAAATCAGCTATGAAGACGACTGCTTGATTATTGTGAATAAGCCGAGCGGTTTGCTTGTGGTTCCGGCTCAGGGAGAAACACGTAAGGATCTAACCGCGCACTTGAATGATTATCTTGGTTCGGGAGGAAAGAACATCGCTGCTTATCCCTGCCACCGGATTGATAAGGAAACCTCCGGGGTGATCATTTTTGCCAAAAGTAAGGCGTTTCAGCATTCGATAATGGAACAATTCAGGGAACGTAAGGTGAAAAAAGAATACATTGCCTTTGTGCAGGGAAAATTGGCGCAGCGTCAGGGCGTATTGGAAGGGTATATCCAGGGGGCGTGGCCGTATAATAGGAAGGAAAAAAAGAAGTTCGCGCAAACAAGATTCCGGGTTGTCGGCGAATGCAGTTCGTTTAGTGTTGTCAGGGTAGAACCCATGACCGGAAGAACCAATCAGATACGCATACAGTTCCGGGATTTTCAGCATCCGCTTCTGGGAGAGCGCCGCTTTGCTTTTGCCCGTGATTGGCCGCTTAAATTCCGGAGAACGGCGCTGCATGCCGCAGTGATAACATTTGTCCATCCGGTCTATAAACAGAAAATGACATTTACGGCGCCGCTCGCGCAAGACATGACGGATTTTCTTAAACAGCACGGGATGAACAGGGATATTCTTAGCCGGCTATGATTGCGCAGATTAAAAGTTTGAAGCAAAAAAAGTTCTGTGTTACAATAAGTCAGGTTGTTTATTAAGGGGATAAGATTTTATGCCGCAGGGTATGCATACGGTGCGTTTTTTGTTTTTGGCGTTTGTTCAGGGGATTACGGAATTTTTACCGGTTTCCAGCTCCGGGCATCTTGCCATTTTTCAGACGATGTTAGGTTTCAAAGAGCCTCCGCTTGTATTTGATATAATACTTCATCTGGCAACAACCCTGGCAGTACTTATTTTTTTAAGGAAAGAACTTGCTTTAGTGTGCAGCGAATCGCTGCAGGCATTTCATGGCTTACGTAAAGGCGAACGCTTAGGTGTGATTTGGCGGAAGTTTCCCTATTACCGTATGGGGGTACTGGTTATCGTTGCTTTTCTGCCGGCGGCGACTATCGGAGTATTGCTGCATTCTTTGATTGAAAAAATGTTCGCCTCTTTGATGGTAGTGGGAATCAGTCTTCTGTTTACAGGGACTGTGCTATTTATGACAAAAAATGTTTCTTCAAAAAAGAATATAGAGACGATGACGTCTTTTGATGCCGTAATCGTGGGTATAGCGCAGGCGTGCGCGATTGTTCCCGGTATCTCCCGTTCGGGGATGACGATTGCCGGCGGGATGTTCCGGAAGTTGGATAAAAACTTTGCGGCACGTTTTTCCTTTATGCTTTCTATTCCCACGATATTGGCTGCGGCGGTATATCATTTAAAAAACGGGATTGGAGACATTTTCGAAGGGAAAAAAATGATTTTAATGCTTTCTTTTCTGATAGCTTTCGTCACCGGTTACGCAGCACTGGCGTTTTTGTCGCGGTTGATTAGCCGCGCGAAATTCCATTATTTTTCCTATTATTGCTGGGGTATCGGGCTGGTTAGTATTCTCCTCGCGGTAAAGTGGCCGCGCTGAAAATATATGGATAACAAAAAAACTACACTTTTTGCCTGGATAGCAAACGTTAAATTATTTATAAGGTTTGCTATGGCAGTTGAGGTATACGAATGAAAAATCCGGATTGTTTAGTGCTGATATTAGGCGGAGGCAGGGGGACGCGGCTGTTTCCGTTAACGCTGGAACGCAGTAAGCCGGCAATCGGCTTCGGCGGCAAGTACCGGCTTATCGATATTCCGGTATCAAATTGTATTAATTCCGGATACAATAAGATTTTTGTTCTTACGCAATTTCTTTCCGCCAGCCTGCATGGCCATATAATGCATACATATCGTTTTGATAATTTTTCCAAAGGGTTCGTGGAAATCCTTTCCGCGGAGCAGTCGCATAAAAGTTCATCCTGGTTTGAGGGCACGGCGGACGCGGTGCGCCATGTACTGCGCCATCTGCGCTACATGCCGCAGGAATATGTACTCATTCTTTCCGGAGACCATCTTTATAAAATGGATTACCGCGAAATGATGAGTTTTCACGTTAAAAACAACGCCGATGTTACGATTGCGTCTATTGCCGTTGACGAGAAAGAGGCCTCGCGCATGGGTGTCTTAGACTGCGCAGCGTCCGGCCGACTAAAGAGAATTGTGGAAAAACCCGAGAATCCGGCGCGTTTAAGGGTAAAAGCAAGAACAATAAAAGGCGCGGGGAAAAGCGCTAAATACTATAATGCTTCAATGGGCATATATCTTTTTAAAAAGGATGTACTGTTTGATATACTTACGAAAACAAAGACCGCGGATTTCGGTAAGCACATTTTACCGATGCTTGTAAAAAAAGACCGTAGGGTTTACTCTTTTGAATTTCATGGATACTGGAGGGATGTGGGGACAATAAGCAGTTACTATGAAGCAAGCATGGACCTTTTGGGAGAAACTCCGAAGTTTAACTTGTTTGATGAGGGTGCGGCACTGGTAACGCGGGCGCGTTTTCTGCCACCGACGAAAATCGCCGATTCGCATCTTGTCAATTCACTGATTGCCGACGGCTGCCAGATACGAAAAGCCGTGATTGAAAATTCGGTTATCGGATTAAGAAGCCGGATAATGGATAACACGACGATAAAGGACTCGATCGTCATCGGCAACGATTATTATCAGGCCCGGTCGGAAGGAAAGATGAGCCGGCCGCATATCGGCGAAGGGGTGATTATCGAACGGGCGATTGTTGATAAAAATGTGACCATCGGCAGTTTTTGTCAAATTACCGACAAGCGCAATGCAGCCGACCGGGACGGAGATCTCTATTATATCCGGGACGGGATTACGATTATCAGGAGGGGCGTGGTTATGCCGCCGCACATGGTGATATAGGTAGTATCAAGAGTTTATAAAAAAGGAGGTGTTAGACGTGTTTGAATTATTGGAGAAGTTGATTCTAGCCGGTGTCGGCCTGGCAATGCTGACCAAAGAAAAGGCGGAGAAGATAATCGATTCCTTGGTTGATAAAGGACAGATAAAGGCCAAAGACAAAAAGGCGATGCTTAACCGTCTCCTTAAGGGAACGGAAAAGCTGGATAAGGACCTTGAGAATAAAGTGAGAGAGGTCTCTTTGAATGTAGTCAAAAATTCTCAAAAGCAGATTGACGCTTTGCACAAAAAACTGGCGCAGATGGAACAGTCGTTGAAAGCGCAGAAAAAAACAAAGGCGGCCGGAAGTAAAACGTAACAAAAAGTATCCCTTGCTTAAACGTCGAGGGAAATCTCTTGTGAGATTTCCCTCGGCAAGCTGACCCGTATGCCGGAATTGTTTCCGGTAGAACATCGGGATCCCGAAGGGATGCTTAATTAGGCTACTTCATTAAAAGGAGGAAGAGATGTTTGAATTACTGGAAAAAATTATTTTGGCTGGTGTAGGTTTGGCTAATCTGACCAAGGAAAAAGCGGAGGCCTTGGTGGAAACGTTGATTGAAAAAGGCCAGGTTCAGGCCAAGGACAAAAAGGCAGTGCTGAACCGGCTGCTTAAGGGCGCGGAGCAGCTGGACCGGGACCTGGAAAAGAAGATAAAAGAAATTTCCTTGAATATCGTTAAAAACTCCCAAAAACAGATTGATGCTTTGCACAATAAACTGGCAAAGCTGTCCAAGGATTTAGAAGCGGAAAAGGAAAAGTCGAAACAAAGCAAGCCTTCCGCGGCAAAAGCGAAAACGAAAAAGAAAAAAGGATAATGCTTCAAAAGCTGAAATCCGTTGCCGGCGATATAAACCGGCTAAGAGTGATTCTGGTTGTTTTTTTTGAGGAAGGGTTTGACTTTCTTATCGAAGAGGTCAGGCTGTTGTATCTTCTTCCGTTCAAGGCCCGGTTTTATCGGTTTTTCCGCAGGCATGGCTACCGGCGGGTTTCCGGTAGGCAAAAATCGAATATTCTTCCGGAACGCCTGCGCCATGCCTTGGAGCGCTTGGGGCCGACCTTCGTGAAGTTCGGGCAGCTTTTAAGCCTGCGCCCGGATTTACTGCCTGCCGAATATATTCAGGAACTGCAGAAACTACAGACGAAAGCCGGGACGTTTCCTTTTTCCGAAGTGCGCCGGATTATCAAAGAGGATTTCGGCCGGGAAATCGAAGCTATATTCAAAAGCTTTGAAGAAAAACCGTTTGCCGCGGCCAGCCTTGCCCAGGTGCATAAAGCGCGATTAAAAGACAACACGGAAGTAGCGGTTAAGGTGCAAAGGCCGTATGTGCGTGAAACGATCCAGGAAGATATTCATATCCTTTTTTTCCTGGCCTCGCTTGCGGAAAAATATGTTCGGGAAATAAATTATATACAGCCGGTTCAGATTGTTAAGGAGTTTTCGGAATGGACGATGCGGGAGCTTGATTTCAGTGTTGAGGCAAGCAATGCCGAGCGTTTCCGCCAGTACTTCGGCAACGATGCACGTTACTACTTTCCCGTGATTTATTGGGATTTCTCCGGAAAACGCGTTTTGACCATGGAGCGGGTTCGCGGCGTGAATCTCAGCGACCGCGGCGGTATAAAAAGGATCGGCGATGACCCGCGTATCCTGGCGCTTAACGGCTTGGAATTGGCTTTGCGTCAGCTTCTTGTGCACGGCTTTTTTCAGGCAGATCCCCACCCGGGTAATTTCTTAGCCCTGCCGGATAATGTACTCTGCGTTTATGATTTCGGCATGGTGGGCTATTTGGACCGCCATCTGCGCGATAAATTGGCTGCGGTTTTTATGTCTTTTATTGAAAAGAACGTGGATCATACCGTGGAAAAGATGCTTGACCTGGCGCCGGAATATTCTTTGGCGGCGCGGGAAGAATTTGTGCAAAAGGCATCGCCGATTTTAAGCGGATGGTTTTATTCTAAAGGCAGCAAGCAGAGCATGTCAAAGATTTTCTACGATCTGGTCGTCGAAGGCGTCAGGAGCGGGCTGTATTTTCCCAAAAATCTTGTGCTTTGCTCGCGCACGCTGCTGGTGATGGAAGCGACGGGGGTAAAGTTATACCCGGAATTCCAGTTGTATAAGGAAATTACCCCGCTGTTCGAAAAGGTACTCAGGGAAAAGTTTGATCCGCAGCGCTTGCTTAAGGATGCGGAAATGGGTATTGTTGAATATCTGGGGATATTGCAGCAGCTTCCGGAAAATACGCTCAAGCTTATAGAAAAGATAGAAAAAGGGCAGATTGACGTGCGCATTGATAAGAGCGAAATTATGGCAATCAAAGATGAGATGGAAAGGGTAAATGCAATCCGGCTGCTTTCGATAATCATTGTTGCCCTGCTTGTCTCTTCGGCAATTGTGCTGCGGCTTGAACAACAGACCCTGCTTTTCGGCTTTTCCGTGGCAAAGATAGAACTGGTGCTGGCCGTAGTCGCCGCGATATGGCTTTTTGTTATGATGAAAAGAAAATGAATATTGCTGTAATAACCTTACGGAAGGGGCTACGGCAGATCAAGCCTATCTGCGTATGGGGAAAGCCCTTTTGATAAGGCCCGTGCCGAATTAGAAAGAGGCATGAAGCATGCACAGCAGAAATATACGCTTTATGCCGAGTATGTCTCAAAAATACATTAGAAAATGTACTGCTTGTCAACCGCGCTGTAGTGTGTTAAACTAGTGCCATATTTAGGCCCTGTTTTGTCCTTCCTATCTTGCCGATGCTGGAAGAATTATAGATAAATAAATGTCATTTGACCTTTCGTAAATAGTTTAAAGAGGCGGATAATTATGTATAAGACGACAAAAGCGTTACACCATATAGAAGAGAAAATGTCCGAGGCGCAGGAAGGCAGCTTGCGACATGCGGTGCTTGCCTGTGCAAAAAGTTTTAAGAGCTCCTGGATTGATTTGGGGCAATATCTGGTAACGATCCATAAAGATAAAGAATACAAAGTCTGGGGGTATTCGACGTTTGAGGTCTATTGCGCCAAGGAAATAGGCATCAGGAAAGAAACCGCGGCAAAGCTTATCCGTTCCTACCGCTTTCTGGAAGAAGAGGAACCGGAATATGTAAAGAAAGATTACCTGGAGTCTGCGGATACGCAAAAAGTTCCTTCCTGCGAGGCGGTGAATATGCTCAGGCAGGTAAAACAAAATAAAGATATCGGTATTGCCGATTATGAGCGGATGAAACGGCAGGTTCTGGAGGAAGGAAAAGGAGAGAAAGAGGTTAAGGATGTTTACCGTTCGATGCTGCAGGCCGTACGGGAAAGCGACCCGGAAGAGGCACGCCGGGAAAAGAAGTTAAATTATCTGCGGAGAATGATCAGTACCGTGCGCTCAATTAAGCGGGAATTGGAAATCAATAAGCTGCTTCCCGCAAAAGTGATTACTTCTTTGGAAAAGGTCATTGCGGATATTGAACAAGAATTGAGCTAGAAATATTAATTCGTGAGGAGAGGTTAATGATCAAAGAGCTTATTTTCGCTATAACCGGAGGGCTGGGGTTATTTATTTACGGTATTCATCTTATGGGCGAGGGATTGCAAAATGCGGCTGGGGACCGTTTGCGGCGTTTGTTGAAGGCGCTGACACGTAACGTATTTGTCGGTACGATTGTCGGCGCGGGGATTACGGCGATAATCCAAAGTTCTTCCGCAACAACGGTTATGGTTGTCGGTTTTGTGAATGCCGGGCTGATGACCTTGCGCCAGGCAATCGGCGTTATTTTCGGCGCGAATATCGGTACGACAATTACGGCCCAGATTATTGCCTTCAAATTAACCGATTACGCTTTGCCGGCGATTGGCATAGGTGCCTGCCTTTATTTATTTGTCAATAAGCGGTTCTGGAGGTATTTAGGGTTGTTT
>JAHIOQ010000077.1 GCA_018895275.1 Candidatus Omnitrophota bacterium | reverse complement strand
GCCGCACTCAAAGAATACATTGATCATAAAAAGCAATTAGAAATTATAAATCTGTTTGGAGCCGTTGATTTTGATAAGAATTATGATTATAAAAAGATGAGAAAAAGATGAAAATTCTCACCGATACATGCATATGGTCACAAGTTCTAAGACATAAAAATCCCAATACTGAATTGTCTTCTAAGTTGAACGACCTTATTCAAGATGGCAGAATTGTCATGATTGGCCCGATTCGTCAGGAACTCCTTTCCGGAATCTCTAATCCGAAACAATTTCATAAATTAAAAAAAACACTTTCATCTTTTGAGGATACTGCCCTTACCACAGAACATTTTGAAAAAGCTGCTGAATTCTGTAATATTTGCAGAATTAATGGAATTCAAGGCTCAACTATAGATTTTTTAATTTGCGCTGTTTCATGCATCGAAAATTTTATTATTTTTACAACTGATAGTGATTTTAAAAATTATCGAAAATATCTGCCTATAAAATTATTAAACTTCTAACTTTAGGGGGGGCGTAGAGTGCGGAGCGCGGGACATCAAAGTATCAAAATTCTGAAATTAACTTAGCGCATTTTTTAAGAAGGGGATAGGCATGGCCCCCTCAAAAACCCTCGAATTTCAAAACTAATTTATCCTTATGAACTATGCCCCATGCGTCATGAACTGCTTTACTGTTTAGCTTTTCCCTGATTCGCCACTGCCTGCATAGCCTTTTCAATCTCCGCCTGGTCGCCTAAGTAATAGTGTTTCAAAGGCATTAGATTGTCGTCTAATTCATAGACCAGCGGGATGCCGGTAGGGATGTTTAGCTGTACGATTTCTTCGTCGGAGACGTTATCGAGGTACTTTACCAATGCACGCAGGCTGTTGCCGTGCGCGGCAATGAGGACATTTTCTCCTAATTTAATCGACGGTACAATTGTTTCATGCCAGTAGGGAAAAAAGCGCGCCACCGTGTCCTTGAGGCATTCCGTTACCGGGATGTCTTTTTCTTTCATGTCCTGGTAACGCGGGTCAATGCCCGGGTAGCGCGGGTCGTCTTTTTCCAGTGCCGGCGGCGGAACATCATAACTTCTTCTCCAGAGAAGCACCTGCTCATCACCGTATTTTGCCGCGGTCTCTGCTTTGTTCAAGCCCTGCAGACTGCCGTAATGGCGTTCGTTAAGCCGCCAGCTGCGGTGTACGGGTATCCACATCAGGTCCATTTCGTCGAGGGTTATCCATAAGGTGCGTATCGCCCTTTTGAGCACCGAGGTAAACGCGACATCAAAGGTATATCCCTCTTCTTTGAGCAGTTTACCGGCCTGATGCGCTTCCTGAATTCCTTTTTCGGACAGGTCAACGTCCGTCCACCCGGTGAATCTGTTTTCCTTGTTCCAGGTACTTTCTCCGTGGCGGAGCAGTACGATTTTAATCGGGTCCATAGCTTAATCTCCTCCTTTTTGTTAAAAACTTAAACTTGTATTATTATATTTATTTTGCTTTCGAAAATCAAGCGTTGTAAAATATATATCTATAATAAGAAAAAATAGGGTGCTATGATATGAAACTGAACCCCGGACAGGACGCGAGGAATAAGATATCAGGACTAGCGGTAATTTTTGTGGTTATCGTAATGGTTTTATGCACACGTAACTGCGCGGCGCTTGATTGGAAGGTGTTGCACGAACAGGCTGATTATATTACGCTTACGGAAGCGGCCGATGCCCTGCAAAAAGGGCAGGAAACAGTGGATGCCCTCTATGTCTTCGGCCTGTTGAAACTGTATAATCATGAGGATAAGGAAGCGGAGGCGATTTTTTCGCGTATTATTGAGCTGCAGCCGGACTGTTATGAAGCTTTATGGGGTGTGGCCGAGGCCTTACGCCGGCAGCATCATCTGGATAAAAGCGCGCGGATGCTTGATACGATAATCAAAGAACATCCGGATTTTTCACCGGCATATATCAGCCTTGCCTATATAAAATACCTGCAGATGTCTTTTGATGATGGCGTGCGGCTGGCCGGGACGGTGTTGAAGCGGGGGCCGGATGCGTCTGATAAGTCCAATTATATGTTGGCGCATTGTCTGTATGCCGGGAATAAGGGGATGATCGCCTATTACGGGGGCCTTTTGTCCAAGATTATCAACGGAGTATCGGTCTTAGGACACCTGAAACAGGCGGAAAAATTGCTTCCGGAAAACATCGCGGTTTATTACGGGCTTGGCAGTTATTATTTATTGTCACCGCCGGGCCTGGGAAGGGATTTGCAGAAAGCGGCGGAGTTTTTGGATAAAGCGATAAAGAAGGATCCTTTGTTTGTTCAGGCTTACGCACGGCGCGCGCAGGTATTCAGGCTGCAGGGGGATAATGAAAGTTACGATAAATATATCGCTAAAGCACTTGATATCGACCCTCAGGATGAGATAGCGCTTGATATTAAAAACAATACCTGTAAATTTATTTGCGTGGGAAAGAAGAAATAATATGGCGGGACGGTAATGACATATAAACAAACGGATTTAAACCTGTTACCGGAAGAAGAGCTTTTGAAATTACGGATATGTGATTTACCGCTGGCGATTGAAGGCACCTGGCTGGAAGAGTGCGTTAAGAAACTTTACGAAGAGTTGGAGGCAAAAGCGATACGCTTCCGGCGCTGATAAAATTAGAAAAGCAGATGATGCTGGACGCCGAGGGAGGGACAAAACCATGGTGCATGAAGCTGCTGCGGCATGAAACCGGCCATGCGCTTAATTACGCCTATAAACTGCATGGTTTTCATGATACGAATCTTAAGCGGATCTTCTGCGAGAAAAAACCGGATGATAATTCGACATGCTTCGCGCATGTGATGATCGAGCGCTACAGGAAAAATATATTATTGACGGTTTGCTAAAAATAATAAAATAATCGCGCAAAGCCGCAAAGAACGCAAAGACTAATGCATGAAAATATTAAAAGGCGGAGAGAAGTTATGGCCAAAAATCAGATGCTTTTGTACGGTAAAAATTCGGTTTACGAACGCTTAAAAATTCGTCCGGAGAGTATAAAAAAGATATTTCTGGAAGAAACGTTTAAGGCACCGCATATAGAAAAACTGATCCGCAAAAGGAATATCCCCGTGGAGCGTTTAACAATGCGTAAGATTGAAAACATGAAACGCGCCAAAAACGTGCAGGGTATTATTGCCTGTGTGGATGTGTTTTCCTACGCTTTATATGAAACGCTGTTACAGCCTCTCGTGCAAAGTCAAAATACGGTTATTTTTTTAGACCGCATAAACGATCCGCAGAATCTGGGGGTTATTATCCGTACCTTGGCCTGCTTCGGCGGGTTTGATGCGGTTATCCCTGAAAAGGCGGCGTGCCGGGTTACGGAGGCGGTACTGCATGTGGCTTCCGGAGGAGAAAACTATGTGCGCCTGGCCATGGTTAGCGATATTCTTCAAGCGGTTAAAACGGCAAAGGCACGCGGTTACCGGCTCATGGGAGGGATAGCGGATGCGGATGGAGCGCAGGATATCAACAAGCTTCGTATCTCTTTTCCCTGCGCACTGGTTTTGGGCGCGGAGACAACCGGGATTAGTGCGGAAATCCGGGAGCTTCTTGACGCGAAGGTTTATATACCCATGCCGGGAGCGCATCTGTCGCTGAATGTAAGCATGGCGGCTACGATATTTTCGTATGAAATTACAAGGCAAAGAAAAGAGTTTTTGTGAAACGCCCTTATTATTCTTTTAGTGAATATATGCGTAACCGGTTTCAGGCGCGGGTTCAGCGTATCAGCGTGAATGCCGGATTTAGTTGTCCTAACCGTGACGGAACCTTGGGTGAAGACGGCTGTTTTTTTTGTAATGAAAAAGGGTTTAGCCGTTTTGTGGAGACTCCGCTTTCTCTTAAAGAACAGATTGAGGCTTCCCGTGAATTCTACCGCGAACGGTTTCACGCGGATAAATTTATCGTCTATTTCCAGAATGCCGCCAATACCAATGCGGGTTTGGAACAACTGCGCAGCGCTTATGACGTAATCAGGGATTTTCCGGATGTTGTCGGTTTGTTTATCTCTACTCGGCCGGACTGCGTTGATGATGAAAAACTTGACCTTATCGCTGCGTACGCACGGGAATATGAGGTTTGGCTGGAATACGGCCTGCAGAGCATTCATGAGAAAACACTTCAGGCGATTAACCGCCGGCACTCATTGGCGCATTTTTTACGGGCAGTGGAGGACACGGCAAAAAGGGGCATAAAGAGCAGCGCGCATGTGATCTTAGGGCTTCCCGGCGAGACAAGAGAGGATATGATTGAAACGGCAAAGACACTGGCTGAATTGCCGGTTTCCGGAGTCAAGCTGCATGTCTTCCATGTACTGCGGGAAACCCGGTTTCATGAGATGTATAAAGCCGGAGGGGTACGCGTGCCGACTCAGGAGGAATATGTGCAACTGGCATGTGATTTTTTAGAACATCTTCCGCCGGATTGTGTGATTATGCGGCTTATTTCCAACGCGAGTGAAGATGTGCTGGTCGGACCAGAATGGATAAACCAAAAACAAAAGGTATTATCCGCTATTGACGCGGAGTTTAAAAGAAGAGGCACGGAGCAGGGAACGCGTATAGCAGTAAGCAGACAGAGTAAGGAGTAAGGAGTAAATGGGACGCAGATGAACCCCGTTAGATAATAATTTTGTTCTATCTAACGGGGTGAACGCAGATTTACAGGATTTAAAAATAAGAAAATTTTTCGATCTGCGAGTATCAGCGAAGATCTGCGTCCTAATGTGTTCTAATATT
>JAHIOQ010000076.1 GCA_018895275.1 Candidatus Omnitrophota bacterium | reverse complement strand
GGAAAAGATTGATGTCGAATCCGAGCGGACCCTGAACATAAAGAACAATTCCCTGATAAAAGAGCTGATTGCCTTCCTGCGTTTTCTCGATTCTCCGGTGGATAACCTGAACTTCAGCGCGTTTATCACCGGCGAGATTTTCTCCCGGCTAAGCAATATCGCGGCGGAGAAATTCCGGGATTTCCTGTTTGAATTAAGGGATCAGACAAAGGTGGATAAGTCGTTTTATCTTTACCGCGAGTTCCAGAGGCAGTATGCGGATATATGGGACGAGTATATCGCCGAGTTTCACAAAAACGTCGGCCTGGTCCCCCTGTATGAGCTGAGCGTAAGCATCCTCGAGAAGTTTAAAATTTTTAAGAACTTCGCGGATTCCCAGGGCTTTTTTATGCGCTTCCTGGAGCTGATCAAGGAGGAAGAGGAGGAGCACGCGGGCATGAGTGATTTTCTTGAGTTCCTTGATGCGATTCCGGAATCAAGGCTGTTTGTCAGCTTTTCCGGAGAGAACGCCATAAAACTGCTGACGATACATAAGGCCAAGGGCCTTGGATTCCGCGTGCAGATTGTGCCGTTTCTGGAGATGGATATCATGAATACGGGACGGCAGAAAAAGGTATATATCGTTTATGAAGCGGAAGAAGAAGGGGCCGCGGATACAAAGATCGGGCTCTTAAGGCTGGACACGAAATACGTAAAGTTTTCTGCGGCACTGAAAAAGATATATCACCGCGAATACCTGCGTTCTTTTATCGATGAGCTCAATACCCTCTATGTCAGCCTGACGCGGGCAAAGGATGAGCTGTATCTCTTTATCCCGTACGGAATGCCGCGCACCAATAACATCGCCAAGCTCCTTATTCCCGAGGACCTTCTCGCATGCGGGGAAATATCCGCTATTAAAGACATGGACATGGAAAATAGCGCGGGTGTCATGCCCATACCCGTTCCGGAATATAAGCACTGGATTTCGTTTTTAAAAGAGGAATTTATGGATAAGGAGCAGATTAAAAATAAGGCGCTGAGGGAAAGCGGCAATTTCCTGCACTGCGTGCTATCGCGGATAAAGAGCCTGAACAACAGGGATTTTAAACAGAAGATATCCGCGGCCGTAGAGTTTGCCCGCGCGGAGTTTCCTTTTTTTAAAGAAGCGGATGATTCCCCCGCGCTGATCGAGCCGCTTTTAAAATCAGAGAGCGTTAAGCCGTTTTTTTATATTGATGAAGAAAGGGATGAGGTTTATCAGGAAAAAGAACTGGTGAACCGCTTCGGCCATACGAAACGGGTGGACCGGCTTATTGTCAAGCCGGACCGCGTGCTTGTCGTGGATTTTAAAAGCGCGGCTCAGATGAAGGAAGAATTTACGCTGCAGGTGCAGGAATATATGCGGCTGCTTGCGGAGATCTATCCCCGGAAGAAGATTGAAGGCTATATCATCCTGCTTGAATCGCGGAAGGTGGAAAAGATTGATGCGTGAAAAGGTGATTACCTATAGTTTTGGCGATAATTTTATCAACCGCCTGGCGGATTATATTGAAGCGGAGTTTTTCTCTAAGTCCGCGGACTTAAGCCGCATTGCGGTCGTGTTCGGCGGGAAAAGGCCGGGGTTGTTTTTAAAACGCGAGCTGGGGAAAAGGGCGGGGAAGGCGTTTTATCCGCCGCGATTTTTCTCGATTGACGAATTCATCGAATACCTGGCGCAGAAAAAGGCCGCGGTGCGTAAGATCCAGGACCTGGAGGCCTGTTATCGCGTCTATAAATTGGCGGAAAAGGAGATACCGCTGATATTAGAGGGCCGCGAGACCTTCTCGCGCTTTCTCGCCTGGGCCAGGGAGATAATCTCGTTTATCGACCAGATGGACATGGAGGATATCTCCGATGACGCCTTAAAGAACATCCAGGACAATGCCGAGGCCGGATATGACGTGCCGGAAAACATCAACCGGCTTTTAGCGCAGATTGTCTTAATCCGCGGGCAGTACCACGAATTCCTGAAAAAAGAGGGCCTTTTTTCCAAAGGCACGTTGTCCTTATTCACCGCGGATAATATCGCGCAGCTGGAAATCCCGGAATTCGACCGGGTATTATTCTGTAATTTCTTTGACCTCAAGAATACGCAGAAAAAGGTGATTAAACACCTGCTTGATAACGGCCGCGCCGCGATATTTTTCCAGTCCGAGGAAAAGGCCTGGCCGGAGCAGGAGGGCCTGGGGCAGTATTTCGGGGAGAAGATTATTCCGGATAAACCGCTCAAGCCGCGATATAAGCTTGATATATACTCCGGATTCGACATGCATTCGCAGGTAGGCATTGTCCGCGAGCTGGTAAAGAAGGCCGCGGATTTGGATAAAACCGTTATTGTTTTGCCGAACCCGGATTCCGTGGTGCCGTTGCTTTCGGAGATATCCGATATCAGCCCGGAGTTTAACGTGTCCCTGGGCTATCCGGTGCCCAGAAGCTCGTTATATACCCTGTTCGGTTATATCATCAACAGCCGGCAGACGATGAGAGACGATGCGTTTTATGCCAAAGATTACCTGAAGGTGCTCAAGCACCCGTTCATCAAAAATCTCAGGCTTAAGCATGACGGCCAGCTTACGCGCATACTCGCGCATAAGATTGAGGACATCCTTACCGGCAGCGAGGAGAACCCCCTGGGAGGCAGCCTGTTCGTGAAATTGGCGGATATCGAAGATTTGGAACTGCTGCATACCCTTGTCCTCGGGCAGGCGCGAAAGACATATACGGATATAACCAAAGCCGATATCCGGTCGATGATCAGAGAGATTCATCGATACGCGTTTGAGATATGGCAGGATATAAAGACCTTTAATGACCTTGCCGATGCGCTGGATGAATTCATGGACGTGCTGATCGATAAGAGCTTTCTCGATGTCTATGCCCTGAACCTGAAGATCAGCGAACGCGTCTACAGCCTGCGTGATGAGTTCCGCAGCATGTCCTTCGCGCAGGAGCATTTCTCCGGCAACGATATCCTTAAAATATTCGACGAGAAATTAAAGACGGAAAAGATTTCCTTTACAGGGATTCCCTTGAAAGGACTGCAGGTGCTCGGCCTGTTTGAAACGCGTTCCCTGGATTTTGAAAACGTGATTATCATGGATGTCAACGAATCCATCCTGCCGAAGCTGAAAATCCATGATCCGTTGATCCCGCGGCAGGTAATGATGAACCTCGGGTTTAACCAGTTAGAGCTCGAAGACGCGATACAGCGCTATCATTTCATGCGCCTCATTGCCTCGGCAAAAACCGTATCCCTGGTCTATGACAACAGCCCGGAAAAACAGCGCAGCCGCTTTATTGAGGAGCTTATCTGGGACCGGGAGATGAGTGCCGGCAAACTGAACGTCGTGCCCATAACCCGGGCGTCGTTTAACCTGAACGTGCTTCCCGCGTCCGTTTCCATCGCCAAAACAGACGCGGTGCTTAATGCCCTGGAAAAATTCACATTTTCACCGTCCGGCATAAACACCTACTTAAACTGCCCGTTGCAGTTCTATTACCAGTACATGCTTTGCCTGAAGGAGCAGGAAGACCTTCTGGAAGAGCCGCAGAGCCGGCAGATCGGTAATTTCATCCATAAGCTCCTGGAGGACTCCTATAAAACATTCATCAACGCTCAGCCGGTAATCGACGAGAAATTCAGGTTGTTCTTTTTCAAGGAATTCGAGAAGCGCTTTGACGCGGAATTCTCGCAGCGCATGAAGTCCGATTCGTTCATGCTCAAACAGATCATGCGCTACCGCCTGGAAAAATTCCTCGAGAATGAGGCCGAACGCTGCGTTGGGGTTAAACAGCTCATCGGCCTGGAGCTTGGGGTAGAGGACCGCATTGATTTTAAACAGAAGAAGGTTCCGTTTAAGTGCCGTATCGACCGCGTGGACCGGATGGAGGACGGGGCGATCATTGTTATCGACTATAAGACCGGCAATATCGACAGCATCCCTAAGAACGCTCAAAAGCTGAAAGCCTTGGAAGAGTTCTCCCGCGAGGCGATTCAAAAGGCCGTGCAGTCGTTCCAGCTGCCGATCTATACCTATTTTATGCAAAAACAATATACCGGCGCAATGATTAGCTCGTGCCTTTACAGCCTGAAGACGTGCGAGATGAGTTATTTTCCCAAGCCAAAGGAGCAGGAACAGCTGGATGATTCCATGCGGGTGTGCCTCAATGCCCTGGAGTTTATCATCGATGAGATCAATGACCCGGATGTCCCGTTTGCGCCCTCAGCGGATACGGCGAAGAGTTGTGAGTTTTGTGAGTTTTCGATGATGTGCCGGAAATGACCGAGGGACGAAGGACGAAAATGGCTCATGGCTCATGGAAAAAAGAGTAGGAAAGGGCGAGGGACGAAGGACGACCACTCGCTTTGCTCGTTGGGACGAGGGACGCAAAGACGTAAGGACGATTGCCAAATATTTAATTAGATAAATTCATAATCATGCCGGATCATTCAGATGGGATAATAATTATAAATAATCCTGTAGTGACAGGTTTGTAACCTGTCCGCTATATTGATCATTTTGAATATTTAAAATTGAACGTTGAAACCCGCATTGACAAGTTGTACAAAATATTGTACAATTTACATGGAGGTGATAAAGATGGATTATATAATGCCGATATCTGAAGTCAGAGGCAAATTGCCGGAATTGATTAAAAAAATTTCTCGTATGGGAAAGCATTTGATTATAACCAGAAACGGTAAGCCTGAAGCGGTTATGCTCTCCCCGGAAGAACTGGAAACCTTGGAAATAAAAGCGGATTCTAAGTTGCTCCGATCGATTTTAAGAGCAGAAGAAGACATCCAAAAAGGTAATCTCTATTCTCACGAGGATGTATTTAAAAATGTATAAGATAGTCTATACCAAGGAAGCCGTAACCGCAATAAAACAATTCCCTTATAAGAAACAGCACCAGATCAAAGAAGCTATTGAACGAATCGCCGAAAATCCCGGGATAGGTAAACATCTAACCCACGAGTTAAAAGGATTATCGTCATACCGATCGGGAGATTACCGTATTATATATCGTATTCAGCATAAAGAGATTTTGGTTATAATATTGACCGTCGGGCACAGAAGAGATATTTATAAACGTACGGTAAGGAAAATAGATAATGACTTATAAAAGTAGGCAGTAGGCAGTAGGGAAAGACGAAGGACGATTGCCAAACAAAAACAGAGGGGTAAGACCTCGAAATGCGAAAGTATTGAAAATAAAAAAGCCCCCCTTGAGCTAAATTAATGAAAAATAGCATTTCTTGATAAGTTACTGCGAATATGTGATAATTTTTGTAGTATAGTCCGGGAATTACATATTATGTATATTAATTGTTGGGCACAATTCATTAAAATAATTGAAAATATTGTTTAGACATGATAAAGTAAATAGAAATAATTTTAAAAATTGTGAGCATAAAATGGAAATAACTACTAACATATATCTTGGGGATAGCAAGGAACAATTAAAACTACTTTCAGACAACTCAGTTGACCTTGTTGTAACATCACCGCCTTACGCAGACCAGAGAAAAAATACATATGGTGGAATTCACCATGACAAATACGTGGATTGGTTTTTGCCTATTTCCAAAGAGTTGTTACGTGTTCTAAAACCAACTGGAACTTTTGTTTTAAACATCAAGGAAAAAGTGGTTGAAGGAGAGCGCAGTACTTAT
>JAHIOQ010000075.1 GCA_018895275.1 Candidatus Omnitrophota bacterium | reverse complement strand
TTATGACAGCGATGGAAGTGGTAAGAAAATTTAGTATTTCTTATCAGACATTGAATCATTATACGAATTTCGGTTTATTGAATGCCATAAGAAAAACCGGCTCAGGTAATAAACGTTTTTACAATTTATCAGAGGTGGAGAAAAATCTGAATAGGATCGGTGATTTGAAAGGCAAAGGATATCCTTTAAAAATTATTGCTAAGATGTTGAACAATATTCAGTAAAAGAATAAGAAACAAACCACAGAGGCCACAGAGTAGAGAAAAGAGTAAAAATAGAATTTCTCTGTGTTCTCTGTGTGCTCTGCGGTTAGTTTTTGACAGAACGTTTCAGGGAAGAAGGAGTCAAAAATGGATTTTTTGCCCGCGTATTTAATGAATTGTAAAAAGCTATGCTTGTAAACAAGAGTATAGCTTTTTTTGTTTTTTTTACCAAATTCTGCGAGGTACGTTATGAGCTATTATAAGGTGCTGGGGTTTGATAAAGAGCCGTTTTCGACAAGTCCGGACCCGATGTTTTTCTATGAATCCTATGAGCATGAGCTGGCATTGACGAATTTGATGATTGAATTGCGTCTTAAGCGCGGCCTTTCCGTAATTTTGGGCGATGTAGGAACCGGAAAGACAACTCTCAGCCGTAAACTCTACCAGATGATTTGTTCCCAGGAAGGGTTTCTTTGCCATATGATGCTCGATCCGGTTTATAACGACGAAGAAATATTCCTGACCTCCTTGACGAGGAACTTCGATGTAGAGGCAGAGCCTTCCGGGCCGAAGTTATTAAATCTAAAAGAGGCACTGGAAAGGTTTTTGTTCCAGAAAGGCGTGGAAGAGAAGAAAACAATCGTGCTTATCATCGATGAGGCGCAGAAGCTGAATGAACTGACGCTTGAATGCCTGCGCGTGCTCTTGAATTATGAGACCAACGAGTTTAAGCTTTTGCAGCTCATTCTGCTCGGGCAGATGGAGTTGCATTCGAAAATATTGAGTATCCCTAACTTTATCGACAGAATCAGTTTTAAATATACGCTGAATCCCCTCGATGAGAAAGAAATGCGTCTGATGATAGAATTCCGCATTAAACAGGCGGGATACAAAGCGAATATGCATTTGTTTTTGGAAGCGGCATTACATGAGATTTACCAGCATACGCGCGGCTATCCGCGGCGGGTTAACATGCTCTGCCACCGCGCGTTGAAACACCTGGTGATGAAAAATAAGTTTGTTGTCGATAAAGAGTTAATCAGTGAAATTATCGGAGATGAGATTAAACAGGGATTGCATTGGGTCCGGCAGCCGGCGATTGTCAGATAAAAGTGCACTTCTTTTTGGTATGACCTATGGCAAGAAAAGATATTTCACCGGAAAAGCGGTTATTGGAACTGATCGAAAGGCAGGATACGTCGCCTAAAACAATATCGCCTCTGGCGGCGGGAGAAAAATATATTTCCGTTTCTTCCTGGAAGGCCAGGGTTTCCTTCTTCCGGGAAAAGATGAAACAGGGCTGGGGCAAACGGCAAAAAGTAGCCGCGGATTTCGAAACGGTCAATTCGGTTTTACAGGTCTTGCTCGGACTTTTCGTTATCGGTATTACCGTGAGTATAACGTTAGGAGTCGATAAACTGCAGAAACAAGGGCTGCTGTTTATCCCGGAGTCGGCGGCGGCCTCATTTGAACCGGCGGCAGTAGCGGCGCTTTTAAAACCGGAAGAATATTATCTGGATAAAGTGCATATGCGGGATCTGTTTCGCATCGGGGAAAGAAAGCAGGAGCAGATAGTTGATTTTGTTCCTGCCGAGAACACCGTTGAGGCGAAATTGAGAGAAATGACGAAAAATCTGAAGCTGGTAGGGATTTCCTGGTCCGAGCATCCTGATGCGATTGTTGAGAACCAGAAGCTGGAAAAGACATTTTTTATCAAAAAGGGTTCCATGATTGACGAGATTATGGTCAGGGATGTGCTCCAGGACAGGGTTATCCTGCGTTATGAAGGCAAAGAGGTGGAATTAAGGTGAACGCGTTGTACAGGACAGTTCTTATCGCTACTATTGTTTTATTTGCGGGGAATGTCCTTGCCGAAGATATTTCTCCGGTGATACTTTCTGTGCAGTCACAGCCGAAGATCGTGCCGTTGGCGGACGGGATTAAGGGGATTATTTCTTTAGACCTGCGCCAGATTGATATCAATGATGCCTTAAAGTATTTTTCCCTGAAGAGCGGATTGAATATTGTTACTTCGAAATCGGTAAGCGGCAGGATAACTCTGATTGTTGAACACGTTCCGGTGAAAGATGTTTTTGATATAATGCTGCGTTCTAACGGCCTTGCTTACGACAAGGTAGGCGATATTTATAACGTGATATCAAAAGAAGAATATAAGCTCTTGTACGGTAAGAATTTTGCCGATGTGCGCGAGGTGAAGGTTTTTCGCCTGAAATACGCGGTGCCGGAACAGGTTTTCAGCCTTCTGGACGCGCTGAAGAGCGATGTGGGGCGAATTCTGGTTGACCCGGAGTCGGGAAGTGTCCTATGTATGGATTCTCCGGATAAACTGGAACAGATGGAGAGGGTTCTGAATGAATTCGAAAAAGAGAATTTAACGCGGGTGTTTCCGCTGAATTACGCGAAAGCGAAAACGGTCGAGGAACACTTATCGGCGCGTTTGGACGCGAAAAAAGTGGGCTCGATTAAGGCGGATGAGCGCGCGAATCAGGTAATTGTGCAGGCGTTTCCGGAAAAGATGCTGGAGATCGAGCGCCTTATAAAGGCATTGGATAAGAAAACAAAAGAGGTGTTAATCGATACGAAGATAGTGAAGGTTAAGCTTGTTGACGGGATGGAAACCGGCGTTGAATGGGAAGGCCTATTCGACGTGGCGGAAAAAAACGGCTTGACCTATATCGGTTCCTATCCGTTCAGCGCCGTGGGAGCGTCTACGGATGCCTGGCGTTCCCGGAAACAGGTGCTGCAGGATGTCGGGACTGTCGGTTCGTATCCATTCAGCGGCACGACCTCGAATTATTCGCTGAGCAAGCCTACTCTGGGATTGGACAAACTGCATTTAGGGTTTATCGGTTCCAATGATTTTGATGCCTTGCTTTCTTTCTTAAAGACGTCGAATTCGGCGAAAATACTTTCTAATCCGAAAATAGCCGTTGTTAATAATCAGGAGGCGCGGATTCATGTCGGAGAACGCCAGGCGTATGTGACGACTACGACGACTACCGGGCAGTCTACCAGTACGATTTCCGAGCAGGTAAACTTTATTGATATCGGTATTCAGCTGGATGTGGTTCCGGTGATTGGAGATGACGGATTCGTAAGTCTGAAAGTAAAAGCAGAGGTCAGCAGTGTGGTGAATGTTTTGAATACGCCGAGTAATAACCAGATTCCTATCGTGGACACGTCGAAGGCGGAAACGATGGTGCTGATCAAAGAGGGCACGACGATTGTTATCGGCGGATTACGCAAGGAAGAAAACAGCGAGGCAGTCAGCAGAATTCCTTTCCTGAGTAAAATACCGCTGCTGGGATTCCTTTTCCAGAAAAGAAGGGAGTCCAAGGATGTTACGGAGCTGCTGATTATGATTACCCCGACGATTATCAGCGGAGAGGCGCTGGTTAGCGCCGAAGGAGAAGAGATCGGGCAGCCGGGAATCAAGCCTGCGCAGGGATATAAGGATGTGGAGAGGATAAAGCAGGAGCAGCAGACATATATGCCGGCGCCTGCGGGAGAGGATTTCGGCGGTATGGATATAAAAGGCTTCAAGGTGTTTAAAAAACCGCAGGATGAGGTTAAAAAATGAAGAAAAAGAGTTATGTTGTTTATCGCCGGAACCGGGTAAAGAGCAAAAGCGGCGGGATGTTTTTTGCGCTTATTTGCCTTGTTGCGGTTTTTGCTTGTTCCGTGCGGGCGCAAACGCAGAAGGACGAACCGGCAGTAGATTTAAATAATAAACGGCAGATGCGGAACAAAACAGTGCCGGCAACTACGCAGCCGCCTGTTGCTGATAAATTAAATAAGGATTATAGTGAGATGAAAGTAAAGTACGATATACTGACGCAGCAGATGATGGTGCAGGATCAGTTTTTAAAAGATAAGGCGCGGGAGGCCGCGGATATCAGGCAAAGTTTGCAACCCCTGAATTCCGAGTTGAAAAAGGCGCGGTCTGAAGCGCAAACGCTGCGCCAGGAGAATATCGAAGCAAATAAACTGCTTAAATTACTGCAGGAGGACGCGGCTAAAAAAGAGAAGTCTTATGCCGCTGATGCCGGACAAACGGCGAAGGAATTGGATAAGATAAAAAAGTTCGCGCAGAAGCTTAAGGATTATGCCTTAAAGGTGCAGGCAAAGAACAAAAAATACGCCTTGGAAATAAAAGAGTTGAAAATGCAGATTGCGGATAAGGAAAAGACGGAAAAGTCCCTGGAAAATAAAATGCGGAAAAACTCTTTAGCATTGACGAAAGACCTGGAAACTATGCGGCAGGATTTGGAGCAGCGTTTGAGAGAATCCGGGCAGCGGGAACAGCAGATGCAGAAGCAATTAGCCGATGCCGGCCGTCAGATAGAGAATCTGCGCGGTATGCATGGGCAGATTGCGGTTTCGCTGGATGAGTATGAGGCAAAGGATAAAAGGCTGCGGCAGGAGCTTGAGGAGAAAGAAAAGGCGCTTTTGGCCGGCCAGGATAAAATCCGGGAGGCAGAGCAGTTTTACGCAAAAAAATATGCGGAAAAAGAGAAAAAATTGCGGGAAAAGATGTCGCAGGCCACAGCGGGCGCGCAGCAGGTCCAGGCAAAAAAAACGGGATACGAGTTTGAGTTTGACAAGCTGATAGAGCAGGCGCAGGCAAAAGATCAAAAGATTCAGGCGCAAGAGAAGGTTATTCAGCAGCAGCAGGAGGCATTGGCGCTGCAGAGTAAAAAATATGATATTCTGCTGGAAGAAAATAAAAATGAAGTCGCGCAGGAATTGATAAAGCTGAAAAAAGAAAACGAGAAATTGCTTGCCCAACATGATAAATTGATTAATGAAAAAAAACAACTTTTGTTAAAGCTGGTCAACTATCAGAAACAGACCGGCGCGGAGGCCGCGGCAGGCCTCAACCAGGGAAGCATTGAAATAGCCTATGAAGAAGTCAATTACCTGAAAACGGAATTTGATAATCTCAATGCCGTGCTGAATAAGGCGTATGAGGAATTAATCGTGGTTAAAGAACAGAACAGCGTTTTGTCGAAGGATAGCGTGGATTTACTTACGCGGATAGTCGAGCTCAAAAAGCAGCTTGAAGAAAAAGGGCAAAAGCTTGCGCTTACGGAAAAACTTATGGAGGGCAAAGAACGTGAATATGTCGCCAAGCTCGAGAATAACAAAAAAGAGCTTAATGACCAGTTAAAGGAGTTTCGCGATTTGGCAAAAGAGCTGCAAAAGAAAAATGAACTTACGAATAGAGATAAAGCCGCGTATCTGGCGCAGATGGATGATTATAAGAATAGGCTGACGGTATTGCAGAAGGAACATGAGGCGCTTAAAAGCGATTCGAACGCGTTGGCTAAACAGCTGCGGGAGATGTATCGCAAGGAAAGGGCCTGGCAGAAAAAAGAAGTCGGGAACATGAAATTGCTGTCCAGGTATTCGGCCTCAATCGATGAGCTTACGGAGAAAGTAAGCAAGGTAAAGGCGGAAAACCAGCAGTTGACCCTGCTGATTAAGACCATGCCGGAAAAGCTCTCTGAATTGGAACGGCAATTAAATGATACGCGCATGGAAAATGCCGCGTTGCATTATAACCTGGGTGTTTTTCACACACAGCGCCAGGAGTACACGCAGGCGATTGAAGAGTTTAATAATGCCCTGCAATTTAACAAAAATGACGCCAGTTCGCATTATAACATGGGGATTATTTATTCCCGCTACATCATCGATGAAGCAAAAGCGATTTCGCATTTTAAGCATTATCTGGCTCTGTCGCCCAATGATAAGGACGCGCAGCGCGCAAAGGAATACCTGCTGATCTGGGGCACAAAAGGGAATAAGCGCTGATGATAAAAAAAACTTTTTTTATTATATTTTTGACTATTTTTCTTTTGCCGGGTACAATGATTATTGGCGCGGGAAGTGTTTTCCCTGCACGGGAATACGCGTCACTGGCTTCGTTTGGCGGGGGTGAGGGAACGGTATCAAATGTGGCGGTTAAACAAGAGCTGATTACGCTTGATCTGCGAGATATAGAGGTGAAAGACGCTCTTAAGTATTTAGCAGCAAAGGCGGATTTAAACATAGTTCCTACCAATGAAGTTTCAGGCCGTATTACGTTAATGATCAAAGATGTTCCGGTTGATGATTTATTTGAAATCATAATCCGTTCCAACGGGCTGGCGTATGAGAAGATCGGTTCGATATACAATGTAATGACTGAGAAGGAATACAAGCTGCGTTACGGCAAAGGGTTTGATGATATCCGGCAGGTTAAAGTATTTCATTTGCGCTATCTGATTCCGGATCAAGCATATACGATTATTGATTCGATAAAGAGTACGATTGGTAAGGTATTGGTGGAAGCCGATTCCGGGACCCTTTTGGTGCTGGATACCCCGGAGAAGATTCAGGAAATCAGCGAAGCGCTTGATTCTCTCGAGCATAAGAGCAGCATTCGTGTTTTCAGCCTGAAGTACGCGAAAGCGGAGGATGTGGCCAAACAGCTTAAATCTCAGCTGGATCTGAAAAAGGTCGGTTCTATAAAGGCTGATGCGCGTACGAACCAGGTCATTGTGCAGACTTTGCCGGAGAGGATGAAAGACATCGAGAAGATTATAGACGGCTTGGACCTTAAGACCAAGGAAGTGCTTATTGATGCCCGGATTATTCAGGTCAAATTGAGCAACAGCCTTAGTGAAGGTGTGCAGTGGGAGGGGCTTTTCCAGGTATCTAAGAAAAAAGGCACGACGTACGTCGGTTCATATCCTTTGAGTTCCGTGGACACGTCAAACAGC
Source organism: Candidatus Omnitrophota bacterium (assembly GCA_018895275.1). Taxonomy (GTDB): domain Bacteria; phylum Omnitrophota; class Gorgyraeia; order B26-G9; family B26-G9; genus JAHIOQ01. Next base: position 27,648 of record JAHIOQ010000075.1, on the reverse strand, counting down.
GATTGGCGCTCGCGCAAAGAGGTGTTAAACGATACGGGATATGCCGGTTCGTATCCATTTAGCGGGACGACGACAAATTTCTCCGCGAGCACTAAAAAGGTTGCTACGGGAGAGATGCATATCGGAGTGGTCGGTAATGACGATTATGACCTTTTGATTAAGTATTTAAACACGCTGGGCGATGTTAAGATACTGTCCAATCCGAAATTGGCGGTTACGAATAATCAGGAAGCTCGGATCCATGTCGGAGAGCGCCAGGCATATATTACAACGACCACAACTGCCGGACAGACAACGACAACCGTTTCCGAACAAGTGACCTTCCTGGATGTCGGGTTGCAGTTATTTATTACACCGGTGATAAATGATGAAGGTTATGTTACGTTAAGCATAAAACCGGAAATCAGCAGCGTTATCGGGAAAATGCTGACCGCGCAGAATAATTCAATCCCGATTATCGATACGACAACGGCGGAGACAACGGTTATGATTAAAGACGGGGCAACCGTTGCTGTCTGCGGATTGAGAAGGCAGGAAGATACCAGGGATTCACAGCATGTGCCGGTGTTAAGCAAGATTCCGCTGCTGGGGATGATTTTCAAAAATGAAACAAAGAACAATTCCCGTATGGAATTATTGATTATGGTTACCGCGCATATTATCGAAGGTGATGAGCTTATGACGGGAGACTCGAGAATATTCGGGAATAAACAGGGTAAAGAATATCAGGATTATAAACCGATAACGTCGGAATCGGATTTGACGGCGGTGGAAGAGACAATGCGGGTAAAGGAAAAGCCGTTCCAGGAGTATCCCGAATACACGAGGGATGAGGAATTCCATCCCGTTATAAAGCCATTAAAGGATGAGTAACTTGAAAACAATAATCAATATATTTATAATCGGTGCGCTTTTTTTTTCCGGCGACGCGCGGGCTCAGACAGAGGCGGATTACAGCCTGATGAAAGCGGATTATGACAAGCTCAAGAGCGATTATGACGTTTTGTTGAGAGATAGAAACAATTTGCAGGAACAGGCAAAGGTTTTGCTTAAATATAAAGGGGAAATAGTTACCGCACAACAACAGATGTCTATGGTGGAAAAGCAGAGGATGCAGTGGGAGTTGGAAAAACAGTCTTTTAACAACCAGATTAAAAAGCTGCAGAATGAAAACACGATGCTTATGGATAAAATTTTACTGCTGGAGGCGGAACAGGCACAGCTGCAGCAGGATCGTGATGAGACGCGTAAATCCGTGGCAAAGGCTAAAGCCGGTACTTTTGTTATCGATGATTTAAAGTTCAACATCAAGGAATTGAACAGGGAAGTTGCGTTAGGAGAAAAAAAGATTAAAAAAAAGGACAAGGCCATGGAGCAGGCGGAAGATAAAGCCGCCCGGGCAGAGGTAACCGCGGAAATATTGCGCAAACAATTGGATGAGATAAAGGAGAAGTACAACAAGGCACTGGCGCAAAATAAGACGCTTGAGAAAAAATTAGAGCGGCAGCCGAGAGAGTACGCGGAAGTGGCCCGGGAGAACAAAATATTGCTCAAACGTACGGCGCTGATGCATTATAATCTCGGAGTTTTTTATACCAAGAATAAGGATTACCCAAGGGCGATTGCCGAGTTTGAGAAAGCGGTTGAATTAAACCCGGAAGACTCGCAGGCCTATTTTAACTTAGGATATATCTATGCCGAATATTATGAAGACAGGCAAAAGGCAATTGCAAATTTTCAAAAATACCTGCGGTTGGCTAAAAAGGATGATAAAGATATTGATTGGGTGAAAAAATATATATTAACATGGCAGACGTGGGAAGGTAAGCCTGCCGGTAAATGAAAAACAGTAAGTTGTATTAAAAAGGAGGAAGATATGAAAAAGGCAGTTGCAGTAGTGGTGTTATTTGGTGCTTTCCTTTTGTTTTCGTTTGGAGAAAGTTATGCGTTTTGGGGGAAGAAGAAGGAAGAGCCGGCTCCCAAGGTTGTGGTTCCCAAGGCTGAAGTTAAACAGGTGCCGCAGAAAGAAGCTAAGCCGCAGCCGAAAGAAACCAAAAGTGTTCCAGTGCAGAAGCCGGCGGCTGCGGATACGGCTAAACCGGAAAGTAATAAGGACAAGGACAGAATGAAGCTTCTGCGGGAGCAAAAACGTAAGCAGCTTAATTCGAGCTCCTGGGATGTCGAGATTGTTCCGATGTCCGGCGCCGGGAAAAAACGCAAAGATGTTTTAATTTTTGAAGAGAACCGTTTTTCTGCCGAGCAGTTTGCGAAAGAAGGATTTAAGCCGACAAATTATACGCTCAGCGTGACGGATGAAGAAATAGCCGTATGGGAGACAATGCAGACCGCGGAAGAAGGTAAAATGGTTTTCTGGAGAGGCGAAGCCGCGCAGGATATGCAGACGATGCGTGGTATATTGAGCCAACAAACGCCGGATGGAAAGTCGCAGGATTTTTCGTTTACGGCAACTAAGAAATAAGAAAAATTAAAGCGTTTTTTTGGGCAATATGTAACTCTATGTGTTTGATTACAGGGCGGCGGTACGTATGCTGAAAATATCCGATATCCTAAAAAAAGCTAAAAAAAAGCCGGCAGAGCAACAATCCGAGCTGAGCCGGCCTAAACCGCAGCCGTTACCTCAGCAAGCAGAGCAAAAAAAAATCAAAGAAGAAGCTCCGGCGCAGCGGATTCCGGCGCAGCCAAGGCCGGCGGCACCGGAGAAGAAAACTAAACAACCGCAGGCATATCCGGATAAAAAATTCTCGTCCCCGGCTTTGGACAGCGAGTATATAAGTGATTACTATTTAAAAAGCCTAAGCTTGTCCAAAGAGATAATGGGCCCGCTTGTTTCCGATGAGGAAGGGCTTATCAAGAGCGTGGAAGAGGCCGTAAAGTTTTTTATCGATATCCTCCAAAAAGACGAAACGGTTTTACTGCGGCTTTTTTACCATGAGTATTTTAACGAAGACGGCCATCTCTATCAGCACTCGGTCAACGTTTGTATATTGTCGGTATATCTGGGAATGGCGCTGCGGTATAGTTACGCGGTCCTGCAGCAGATCGGGCTGGCGGCATTCCTTCATGACGTCGGATTGATGAAATTTGAAACCCTGGTTAATCTGCCGCGACTGCTTACTTCCAGCGAACAGCACGAAATAAAAAAACATCCGGTTGTTGCCAAGGATTTTTTAAAAAAGTTCACGCAGTATTTGAATTTTGAAATTATAGATATCATTCAGCAGGAGCATGAGCGTATAAACGGCGCCGGGTATCCGTATGGATTGAAAAAACCGGAAGTCAGTGAGGCGGCGCAGTTGATCGGCATCGCGGATATATATGAGGCAATGCTGCACAGCCGGCCTTATCGAAACAAACTGAGCAGCTTTGAGGTAATCCGGGAAATCCTCAAGAGCAAGGAATTGTTCGATTATAAGTTTGTAAAGGTGCTTATCGATACCGTAGGCGTATTTCCTCTTGATGCGTTTGTGCGCCTGAATACGCGGGAAGTAGGGGTAATCGTGAAACAAAATCCAAGGATGCCGCTTCGGCCGGTCATTGCGATCACCCATAATATGCAGGGGCAGAGATTGAGTGAAGAAAAGCAAATTGATTTATCTGCTAATTTTTCTGTTTATATCCAGGATAGTATTGCGGGCTCAGAGCTTAAATAATAAAACATGCATAAAACAGGAAAAACCGTGCTTATTTTTTTGGGAGCGCTTTTAATAATCACAAGCGGATACATGCTGCTGCGGATTATTATTATGAGACATCAGACAAAGATGCTCGAGGCGCAGAATTTTGCCTTGAGCCGGGAACAGCTTAATTTGCAGGAGCAGGTAGGGGCGGGAAAAGAGGAAGAGCTTAAAAGGGATGTAAAGATTACGGCTCTGCAAAATGAATTGTCCGGGCTGCGCGATGTGAAAAATATTAAAGAACTATATGTTAACGGCCAGAAAGAAATTGCGCAGCTGAATGAATTTTTCAAGAATATTCAGGAAGAGAATGTTTTGCTGAAACAATCCAGCCTGACCCTGACAAACCGTATGCAGAATATTACAAATGAATTCACCGGAACTTTAGAAACCGTTAAAGTGATGAAAAAAGAGCTTGAAGCGGCTAAGAACGATAAGACGCTGCGTAAGTATCAAAAAAAACTGGAAAAGAATGAAGAGTTGCTGAAAAAGGCCGGGGAAGAGGCTGACTTGTTAAAACAGAAGATAAATGGCCTGCAAAAAGAAAATAAAAACAGTGAAGGTGAGAAAAAAATAATACAGCAGAGAATAACTGCGCTGGAAAAGGAAAAAAGAGAATTGGAAAGCGGCATAGAAAAGACGAAACAGGATTTCGAGAAAAAAATTCGCTTTAGCTCACAACTAAGCGACAAACTGCGGGAATTGGTGAATCAATTGCAGGAAAAGGAAAAACAAAGGGTTCAGTTAAGCAATGATGCCGAGCGGTTGGCCAGGGAAAAAGACAGGCTGGAAGGACAACTCAAAAAGCAGGAAGAACAGAGGAGTACTCTGCAGCAAGAATTGAGCGAATATGAGAAAAAATCCGGCATGATCAAAGTATTTGAAAAGGAAAACAAAGATTTGCTTTCGCAATTAGCGCGGGCACAGGATAAGGTTGAAGAGCAAAAAAAGATAATAGACGTATTGCAGTCAGAAAAAGGCCGGCTGAATAAAAAGCGGATTCAGGTTAATGAAGTAGAGGTTACAGGCGAAGAGCCGTCGGCGGAATTAGAAGATAAGCTGAATAAGGCCTATGCGCTTTATGATACGGCAAAGGCACAGGTAGTGAAGTTTTCCGAGCTGTTCATGAACAAGGAAGTGGAGATTGAAAGCGCGAAACAGAAAATTAAAAAGCTGGAGGATGAAGTAAAGAGTTTAAAGGAGCAGCGGATACCCGAGGAACTTGCCTTGGCCGGTATTGCGGATAAGTACCGGCAGGAACGCTTTAAAGTGCTTAATGATTCTTTGCTGGAAAAGGTACGGCAGTTGGAGAAAAAAGATGAAGAAATCTCCGCGTTGCAGGCGGCAAAGTTGATGCTGGAAGAACGCTTAAGTTATCACGAGAAGCAATTCGGTGATACCAATAGCTTTTACGACACGTTGCAAAAACAGATGGCACAGGCCTCGGAGCTGCTTTCCCGACGCGAAGCCGAACTAATGGAAAAGAATAAAGATCTATTGAGCCTGAAAACGGAAATGGACTTCCTGCAATCTCAATATAAAGTACGGGAGCAGGAATTGAGCGGCCTGCGTAAATTGCAGCGAAAGACAATGGAAGACTTAAGCCGTACAACGGAATTGAACATTACGCTGCAGGAAAACATGACGCGGGGGTATCGAAAGTATCCTGCGGAGGTTCCGGAAAAGCAAAAGGCGGATGAGCTTAAGCAGGAATTGGAGCTGCTGCTTAGTAAGTAGTGTGAAGCGGTACCGCGAAAAGGAGATGTTATGCGATTTTTTATTAAAAAAGAAGATTATTTATCTACCTTGGTTATCTGTTGCCTTGTTTTTTTGACTTCCTGCCCGGTATTCGCGCAAAACTACGAAGATCTTTACCAGCAGGGACAGCGGTTGATGGAACAGGGTAATTATGCTCAGGCGCAGCAGGCATTTGAGCAGGCGCGGGATGTTCTTGAAAAAGAGAAAAATTTTACTTTGGATAAACTTCTGGGGATTGAACAGCCGGCTCCGGAAGAAGCGAACAAACCGGAAGCGCTGCAGCAGGAGAATACCCGTCTTTTGGATGAGAATAAATCAATTCGTAAGGAATTGCAGGCATTAGAAAAGGAAAATAAAAAATTAAGCGTTAAGTTGGGAAAAGCGGAAAAACAGAGCAAAAGAAAAAAGGAATCGCCGAGCGACCTGCAAAAAAAAGCAAAACAAATGGAAACGATGATTATCGAGCGCGACAAGCAATTGCGAGATATGCAGGCAAGGATCGAACAGATAAACAATGATAAAAAGAGTTTGTCGGATGAGTTTGCATTAATGAAGGAAGAATTAGTGGAGGTCTACCAGCGCAAAAGTGATGAAATAAAACAAGGAGCGGTTGATAAAAAGATGTCAAAGCTGCGCGGCTTATTCGGCGCTAAAGATGAGCAGACGCCGCTTAAGTATACGACGATAAAAGAAAAACTGGAAGAGTATGAATCATTAAAAGAAGAACGTAAAGAGCTGCATGCAAGGCTGGAAGGTATGCAGCAGAAGGCAGTGGTTCAGGAGAAAACGCTTGCGCAAATGGCCTCTGAGCTGGAATACATAAAAAATGGTTTAAAACTCAGAGATAAAGAACTTATTCGTTATAATCAGGATATTGTCTTACTGGAAAAGATAAAGGAAACGATAGAGAAGCAGAAAGCAGATATGGCTGTCTCAACCGGTGCGCAGGAGGCGGAAGCGCTGCTCGCTTCGAAGGAAGGGCAGTTAAAGTTAGAAAAAGAGAAAAAGAACCTGGAAGATATGTTGCAGCAGAAGGAAGAGGCGAACAAGGCGGTACAAAAGAATCTTGAGGCCGTAACGGCGGGCAAGTCGTCGTTGGAGCAGGAACTTGGTAAGTTAAAGGAGAAGGCCGGTTTGCTGGAGCAGGAGAAGGGGCAGGAGGCAACAAAGCGGGAAAGCCTGCAGAAGCAGTATACGTCATTGGAAGCGTCGCAACAGGGGTTGCAGGCAAGGGTGAATGAAGCGCAGGCAGCGCTGGAAGAGAAGAGGAAAGAGATAGAGGCGCTCAAGAGCACGCGTACAGACGCGCAGAAGCAGCAGGTGGTAGAAAAGGAGCGGTTGGAGAAGGCGCTGGAGGATATAAAGCTAAAGAAGGAAGGATTGGAATCCGAGGTAGCGAGGTTAAAGCAGGAGGCCGCGAAGCTTGGCGGATTGGATAATAAGGTAAAGCAGTTAGAGGGTGTAGTGCAGCAGAAGGAAGAGGCGAACAAGGCGGTACAAAAGAGCCTGGAGGAGACTACAGAAATAAAAACTTCATTAGAGGAAGATTTGGCCAAACTAAAGGTTAATCTTGCTGCTGTTCAAAAGGAAAGGGATACGGCTGTTGCGGCGCAAAAGATAAAGGCTCGTGGTGAGGATTCAGGAAAAGGAGAAGCGCAGCTATTGGCGAAATTAAATAATACAGAAGCATCTTTGCAGGCAAAAGAAAATGAGTTTCAGGTTATCTGGAATGAACGAGCGGTTCTTGCCGCGGAACTGTCCCGGAGTAAACGTGAGGTTGAGGCAGTAAAGCAGGAAAAGGAACAGTTGATTCAGGAAACCGCGGTGCTTAAGCAAAAAGCGGAAGAGGCGGTAAATGCGCAGGCGCAGATTTCCGGGATCGACGGGAAATTAAAAACACTGGAGTTGGGGCTGGCAAAAAAAGAACAGCAGCTGCGGGAAATGAATGCCCAATTCGAAGCAACTAATAAGGAAAGAGAAGCGGTAATGAATGAGTTAACCGCGGTAAAACATAAACTTTCTTCTTTGCAGCAGGAAACGTCAACACAGGCAGGCGCAACTAATGATACGATTAAACAGTTTGAGGCGATACAGGCGCAAAATACTATGCTGCAGAATAAACTTAGGAAGGTGTTAGAAGAGATGAAGTCCCGTAATGCGCAAATCGATGCCCTGCAGGAAAAGCTAAAGGCTATAAATGGTGCGTATGCGCAAGGTGAACGGGAAAAGGTTGTTATGGCTGAAGAAATTCTAAGTTTGCGGGATGAGAAATCCCGATTGGAAGCAGCCTTAAAGGCAAAATAGAAATATGGTAATAACCGGGAAAAGATGTGACTGGTACGGATGTTATGAGATATAAGGTGTCTTTAGGTTTTATGCTGTGTTTGATTGCCGGTATCCTCCTGTGGTGCCGGCCGATAACCGCCGGTCAGGATGAGGCGGATACCTATTACCAGCAAGGGCTAATTCTGTATCAGCAAGGTAATTATTCGGAAGCGGAAAAGAAATTTCAGCAGGCAATCTCTGCGGCAAAAGACAAGAAAGAAGTGCATTATCAAAAGGGATTGCAATTGTATGGCGAGAAAAAATACAATGAGGCGGAACAGGAGTTTGAACAGGCAATCATCAAGACCGAAAGAGAAAGCGACCAGTATTATAAGAACGGGCTTGTTCTCTACAACCAGGGCAGGTACCGGGAAGCACAGGAAGAGTTTCAAAAGGCCATATCCATAATTAAGCAGGGCCGCAAACAACAGGCGGTTCAGGATAAAGATACGGAAAAAAATATTCCGCAAGCGGCGGAGGTATCCGCCTTGCCTGTAAGAAAGGATTCAGCGGAGTATTTGATCGGCCGGGGAGATAGCCTGATGGTTAAGGTCTGGCAGAATCCTGATTTAAATGATGAGCTTATCGTTCGGCCTGACGGGATGATTTCATTTCCGCTGGTGGGCGATATGCCCGCGGCCGGCCTTACGGTCCGCGAATTTAACGCGCATTTGACGCAAAGTCTTAAGGAATATATTCGTAATCCGCAGGTATCCGTGGCGGTTAAAAATATAAGCGGGAAAAGGGTTATTGTACTCGGACAGGTTAGAAGCCCGGGCATATATTCCGTTACGGGAAGAAAAACGATATTGGAGGCAGTCGGCCTGGCCGGCGGATTTACCGAAGATGCGGTTATCTCCAGTATCATGCTGGTTAAAGGCGGGTTTGAAAAGCCGGTTCCTAAAAGGCTGGATCTGACCAAGGCCTTGAAAAAGGCGGATGTCAGCGATGATGCGGTGCTGGAAACAGAAGATATAATATACGTTCCGCGCAGATTTATTAAAGACGTTAATTACTTCCTGAAGTTATTCCTCGAGCCTGTGTCACACGGCTTATTTATTAAGAGAGAATTTCGCGATTTCTAAACAAAAGAGAGGAGATTCTCCATGAGCGATGTATCGATATTAACCGGAAACTGCAAGGGATTTGTTTCCGGTAAAGAACTGAAAGCGGTTTCCAAGGCTATCGCGCTTATTCATAATGTGCTGCAGAAAAAAGAATGCCCCGGCAGTGATTTTACCGGATGGCTGGACCTGCCTTCGACGATACCTGGGCAATTGATAAAGGATATTGAACAGACTGCCCTCAATATAAGGGATAATTGTGATGTGTTTCTTAGTCTGGGCATCGGAGGTTCGTATTTGGGCGCGCGCGCGGCAATCGAGTTTATAAAACCTAATTTTTCCAATGAATTCCGCGATGAAAAACCGAAAGTCTATTTTGCCGGCCATAATTTATGCGCGGATTATTTGCATGACCTCTGCGCGCTTATAAAGAACAAGCGGGTTATCGTGAACGTGATTTCCAAATCCGGGACAACTACGGAAACCGCGGTGGTTTTCCGTATTATTATGCAGTATTTGGAAAAGGCTTACGGCAAGAAAGGCCTTAAAGACAAAATCATCTGCACGACAGACGCGGCAAAAGGGGCCTTACGGCGTTTTGCCGAACAGGGGGGGTATAAGACATTTATTATCCCCGATGATGTGGGGGGGCGTTTTTCCGTGCTTACTCCCGTTGGCCTGCTGCCGATTGCCGCTGCGGGAATCGATATCAGGGCTGTTTTAAAAGGGGCACGTGATTTTGAGAAAAAATGCGGCAATCCGGGCATAGGGAAAAACCCGGCCTATAAGTATGCGGCTATCCGCCATGTGCTTTATAAAAAGGGTAAAAATATCGAGATTCTTTCCGGCTTCCATCCGGCATTGCATTATCTTGGAGAGTGGTGTAAGCAGCTTTACGGTGAAAGCGAGGGTAAGGAAGGAAAAGGCATTTTTCCCGCTGCCTGCGAATTTACGACCGACCTGCACTCTCTCGGACAGCTGATACAGGAAGGACAACGCAATATATTTGAAACTTTCCTGGTACTGGAAAAGTCAGCCGCAAAGTTTAGCGTGCCGAAATTTAAGGAAGATATCGACGGCTTGAATTATTTAGCGGGCAAAGATATCGAATTTGTCAACCGTAAGGCCTATGAGGCCACGGCCGCTGCGCATTATGAAGGCGGCGTTCCGAATATGACGATTACTATCCCGCGGCGCAGCGCGTATCATCTCGGCCAGCTCTTTTACTTTTTTGAAAAAACAATCGCGATGTCCGGTTTGCTTGACGGGGTTAATCCCTTTACTCAGCCGGGGGTCGAGGCCTATAAAAAGAAGATGTTTAAACTGCTGGGCAAGCCGGGAGCATAACAGCGGCAGAGATTAAATACGGAATATATCCGGAAACTTTTAGCGGTAAGGGATTGTCTAATAAAGTGGGAAACGACGCTATACGCGAAAAAGAGGTTTTACAGGGCGCGGAGGAGGAAGACAGTCTCATTCTTCTCTGCCGGGACGGGGACCGTGAGGCGTTCAATAGCCTGATGCTGAAGTATCACCGCCGGGTTTTTAATACTGCCCTGCGGATGCTCGGGGATTACAGCCAGGCGGACGAAGCGGCGCAGGATGTTTTTGTCCGTGCCTACCGCGGGATCCAGGGATTCAGGCAGCAGTCGAGCTTTTTGACATGGCTGTATGCGATTACGGTAAATATCGTACGTAACAAAATGAAACAAAATTGCCGGATATCGCGCTTGAATGTTTCTTTGGATGCAGCGGTTGATAACGGAGAATCGTCCCTCCGGCAGGAGGTCCCGGACAGGCAATCGGCAGCACCGGATAAGGCGCTGCTTAATAAGGAAAAACAGATTTTGATATATAAAGCAATCCGGTCTCTTGACGCGGATTTCCGCGTGGTCGTTGTCCTGCGGGATATGCAGATGCTTTCGTATGAAGAAATAGCGCAGGTTTTGGCTGTTAATATCGGAACGGTAAAATCAAGGCTTTTCCGGGCACGGCAGATGCTGCAGGAGAGTCTAAAGGATGTGATTTAAGATGCAGTGTAAAGAATGCAGGCAACTTCTTTCGCAGTTTTTAGACGGGCAATTGGATTCCCAGCGACAAAAAAAGATGCAGGAGCATCTAACCGGCTGTCCGGACTGTAGCAGTGCGCTTGCGTCGATAACGGAAATGGTCAATGTAATGCATTCGATGCAGGAGGCCGAGCCACCGGCGGATTTCCTGCAAAAAGTCAATGCGCGGATTGATAGTGTTCCGTGGTGGCATGATGTTTTAGAGCGGCTGGTCGGATTGTGGCCGCAGCGTTTGCCGATGCAGGCCGCGGCGGTTTTGGCCACACTGGTATTGGCGGTGTATATTTCAAACCAGCTTAAACCGGCTATACCTTTAAGAACGGAAAAGAACGTTTCCGGACAGATGAGGACAGCGGAGACTTCTTGCCCCTGCGCAATATCGCAAAAGGCAGAGATGACAGCTCCTACCCTGAAAAATGAATTGCAGGTAAAGGAAGCAGTGGATGAGCTGCGGTCTGAGTATAAATTCACGGGAAAAGACGCGGACTATTATCATGGCGGCGATTTTGAAAAGGCACGCCCAGATAAAGGCGCTCGTCTTCGTGATAATAAAGAAAAAAGACAGTTGATGTTAAGCGGAGAAGTAAAAAGTGACGGTGCTGTTTCTAAAATGCCCGCGCCCCAACAGCAGCAAATACCCTTGGAAGATACGCTCAAGAACAAAGCGGCTTCGGCAGATGTTCCTGTTACGCCTTTATCAAAGGCAGTCGTAGTAGAACTTAAAGAAGGTAATTTTATTGCCGCGAACCGGCAGCAGAAATGGACAGTCTCTTCCGCGGTCCGGAAGGTTACGGAACAGGAGATGCTTTCTGTTTTGAAAGAAATGCATGTTTCCGGCATAGAGCAGGAAAAGATTAGCGCTGCCGAAGGAAGCGGTACTCTGTTTCGCTTCACTATTGCCTTACGGCAGGTTTCCATACTCTTATCACGCCTGGAAAAGATGGGAGAAGTAACTTTAGTTACTCCCTTACCGGTTGTGCGGCCTGAGGCATATACCAGCGCGCGGGGAGGGATTAACCCCAAAGTGCTCGAACAGCTTATCCCTGTTGAACTTACCCTTGAAAAATCGCGATAATCCTCTGTGTTCATCCTTTTGAACGGGCAATATAAATATCCGGGTTAATACTCCAATTTGTAACAGCTCTTCGCCGTTGTCTACCATTCTATAACTTTAATAATAACAAATAGTTGCGAATTTTAATTTGAAAAAAATCAAAACATATGGTATACTTTACCAGTTTCTTTTTATCATTTTAAAAATTACATAACTTATTTTAATTAAAAAAGTTAAATTATTCAAAGGACAGATAGATTGGTATTTCCCTATCTGCGCAAAAAAAAAATCGGATCGATAGTTTTAAATTGGCTTGCCGCAATAGCACAAAGGGATAAAAAATTGATTGAAATGTATGATATTACCAGTTTTGAAGGGTGGGAATTCGCTATGGAAATACCGTATATTAAAAATAAGGAAATACATATCGATGGCCTAAAAAAAAGTGTTTCATTATCATTAACAGAGACAATAATTCCAGAAATAATTAAAAGCTGCCGCGATGAGAGCGAATTTTTGAGGCCGGATAGGGAAAGGCAAATTGTTTCTATTATAGGCACGCCTAATCCGGATATATCTGCGTTGGCGCAAGCCGGTAATTTTCCCGGTATGCAACAGAGTGGTTTTCAAAAGAAAACAGTGCATATTGAAAATGCTGCAGGGTTTCAGGCAATAAAAATCTTAGATGGCGCACATAAAATTTATGATTGCGGAACGGCTATTAACACGCAGAGGCTTATTGCGCAGGCACTTTAAAAAAAATAATAGAAGAAGCGGGATTGGCGCAGAAAAATGAGAAAAAGAATTATATCAAAAATAGTAGTTGTTATATTGATTAATGCGGTTTGTTTATTGCCATTGCCTTGCTTTGCAGAAGAAGCCGCTTGTGTTACTTGCGGGCAGAGTAGCTGCCTTGCTCCGCATGTACAGATAGGCAAAGCAGATTTTGCTTATCTTTATAATGCGATATTGCAAAGCAATCTTATAGGAGAAGAGCTTAATGCAAAGACCCGGCTAAAGACGGCTGTGGAAAGGTACCTCTGTGTGTTGCTGAGAAAGGTTTTGTCAGAACAGGGATGGATAGAGGCATGGAACAGTTTTATACAGCTTTCGAAGGAGTTATCAGAAGACATAAAAACAGGCAAGAGAAAACAGAAACGATGGGACTATAACAGGTACTTTTTAATGGTGGCAGACGAGATAATACAGAAGGGGATGAATGATTTAAAGAAAAATCAAATTCCAGCGGCAATAATGCCCTTATTTGAACAAACAGAGCAGGAACAGAGTTATGAGTTTTATTTGCCTGTTTTACCCGAATCGGCAAAATTTTTGTCTCACCTTAAAAGGCACAAAAAGGCAGCAATTCATAGCAGTTCGGATTTATTTACTAATCTAGGCAATGGCGAGAACAATAAAAAAATTTTAAAAGAGCTGGTTGTGGCACAGAAAGCAGGAGCAGAGGTATTTGTTATACATTTGTGGCCCCGGAAAACTCAATGGGAAGATTACGCGCGTTGTTTTATCCCTTTGGCTGAGGAAGCTCACAAGCATAACATAAAATTGGCGGTGGAAAATTGTCCTTGTGAAGGACAATGGGCTCATACCGCTGAAGATTTTAAAGAATTTTTTAAATTTATCCGGGAACAATTGTCCACGGAAGTTTACGATAATGTATATATCTGTTTTGACGTTGGACATGCCAATGTGGCTTATGAAGGGGAAGGTAGTGCGCGGACATTTTTGGAAAGATTAGAAGCCTTTGGATTGGTTGATAAAATTGGCCACATTCATATCCATAACAATAATGGCCGACAGCCGCATGGCATGTTTTGGGATACGCATTCTAAGCAAGGCACGATTGATATCTTAGCCGTGCTTAAACGCCTGTATGAGAAGTTGAATGGGAGGGCAGAGAATATATTTGTAACCTGGGAAGCAGGAAAGAGCCCTTTTAATCTGACTGCCCGCTTAAGCGCTGTAAAAAATCTTGGCCGTACCCAAGTGACAACCAAAGAGATTTTATATGTTGTGGATGCAATTGAACAGTCAATTTAATGAATACCCCAAAAGTTCCACCTACGCAGTGTAACTTTTTGGGTAGCGGAAGTTTTTGATGTGTTTGTTTCGGCGATACATCAAGAAGTAATTGATGAGTCAGGCAAAACAGCAGAAGTCCGCCAAAATTCAGTTGGTGTTTTGGATGAGAAAAATTTTTCGGAGCTTAGAGCTGAGGATTTGATTGGGCAGGCAATTTAACTCGTAATAGTAGAACATAGGTAAAATTTTAACAGCAGATGAAGAAAAAGGTATTGTTAAAGATAACAGTGTTGATTGTTATCAATTTATTTTTAATAAGCGGCAAATGTTATTCTCAATTTTTTGAGATGAAAAGTGTGGATTTTACAACCCTATGCCCTTCTGTCAGTGTTGATACGCTTTTATTCAGAGATGCGTTTGTTAAGGCATGTTACTTTAAACGAAATGATAACGAACTCCTTGAACGCAACTTAGTTAAACTTTTAAGTGAAAGAATTTCGACTCTTATAGAAGAACGCAGCCTCAAAGAGGCATATTTGGAATATCAACGCTTGAGTAGAATGGGGATGGAAATAGAACAAAGCGTGAAGAATAAACTTTTAGTTGCGCTTAAAGAAAAATCTGAGGAGTATGTTATTGCTCAAAGATATAAAGAAGCTTTAATTTTTTATCAAATGTTGATTGAAATTTCTTCGGAAGAAGAAAAAAGTGTTTTGTATTTTTATATCGGCGGTGTTAAGGCATTACAAGGTGATTTTAGAAAGGCCCTTATTTATATGAAGAAGGCTTGTGAAAAGAGTTTAAATAATCTAATTTTTAAATTTGCATGTTTGAGTTTAGAAGAGATTATGTTCTCTGAAGAAATCTGTGATATGTTAAGGCCGCTCCAACCGCAAGAGAGCAGGCCGTGGGAAATAGAATTTATTCAAAAGTATACAAAATATATAAGGCTGCAGCAAAATATTAGAGAAATTTTAAACAATGAGTTTGAAGAAAAAATGGCTGATTGTCTGCAAAGGAATGAGGCAGGCTATGTTATTTGCGCGGGCATCGAAGAATATCTTATTCGGGAAAGGTTAATTTTTAGAAATACATTTTTTAAAATGGGTGTATTTTCCGAAGATGCTGAAAATTCACGTCTAAGTGTTGGGATTAAGCCAGGAACAGGCTTGGCTAAGATTATCGAGTTTAAATATCCTCAGCTTTTTGCTGAATGGATGGATAAAGAATTGCAAAATTGTATGCGCTTGCTTTTTAAAAACTTAGCAATACCGCAATGGTGTATTCAGATAGAAAAGGAGTATCATCTAAAAAGGAAAATAGGGAAGGCCCAAAAAGCGCTAAACAGACAGGCAGTGATTTTATAAGTAAAATTTTAAAAGTAAATAAATATTATGAGCATGAGATAGAACAAGCCATATAATAAATTCCAAGCCATCGCTAACCTATGATTTGAAAGAGGCATTTTTGTGAACATATTTTTACGGATAATTTTGTTTGTTTTTATACATATATATACCGCAGCGGGTTTTGAATTTTTTAATGAAAGTTCCGCAATAGAAAAATTTTGTCTTAGTCCCGCTGTCAATATTAATAATAATTTATTTACAGACAAATTTAGTGAATTAGTGAGCCGGAAGGGGATTTGTAGAACCGGGAAAAAATCTGAGAATCCTATAACAGAAGGGTTAACACAAACTTTTTTTACATTTTATGAATATATGCAGGAATGTCTTTATAACAAGATGTGGGGATATTATTACACAGGAAAAGTAAAATTCAGAAAAGGCGGACATTTTTCTACTTATCCGGTTATGCTTTCTCCTTATTTTGGACATATGATTGCTGAGCAGGCATTTCGGATGTGGCAGGGTATGCGTGGGGCAGGAACACTCAAGAAAGGAGAAACTTTTTATATCCTTGAGTTTGGCGGCGGAGATGGGACATTGGCTTTTGACACATTGAATTATATTAAAGATAAGGCTGATAAAAATGAACAATGGTCATTATTCTGGAAACAGATGAATTATACGCTTGGAGAATATTCACCTGAGTTGCAACAAATACAATTTAAAAAAAATAAAATTTATGCCGAAAAATTCCAATCTAAACTTGTTGATGCGCGTTATCTGGAAAATTATTTTGCTAAAAATTCAATTAAAGGATTAATTTTTTCTAATGAGCTTCTTGATGCTTTCCCTGTACATAAGGTGCGTCTTTATAAAGATGGAACAGCAAAGGCAGCAATTTCTATTCCGGCTATCCCAAAAAGAGATTTTGTAAATGCTATAGGTAACGATGAACGGCAATTTATTAACTTAAAAAAACTGGAAGAAGAAGACAGGATTTTTAGAGAAAAATTTGGTTTAGATGATGAGAGAGTGTTATATCTTTCCAAAGAAAGTTTTATGCGGATAAAAGAAAGCTGCATTACGGATGATGCGTATTTAAAAGATTTTCGGTTTGCAGTCCATTATCTGTTTGATCAGTTTGTGAGTTTTACAGAACGTTATATTGATGCCGGGCAAATTGAAGGGGTAGCAGAGGTTATTCAGGAAAATATGCAGGAGATGAAAAATACGGTTATGAATTCAAATCGGGAATTTGAAATAGTATATGTCAATATGTCTGCGGCAGATTTTATAAAAGGCGTGGGCAAAATATTGGATAAAGGGTATTGTATGACCATAGATTTTGGAGACACAGCAGCTAAGGTTGTTTACTCCTCAGACAGCTTGCGCACTTACAATAAATTCAGAGTTAATTATGATCCGTATGAATTACCGGGCAGGATAGATATGATGAGCATTGTAGATTATACAATGTTGGATCAAGTAGGATGCAGAGCCCATTTAAATACGGAATTTTTTGGCGGAGTAGATGCGCTATTGCAGCAAACCGGTGTTAACTTGGAAAGTAAAGATAGTTTTGAAAAAATAGTTTCCAATATGAAAGAGTTAGGATTCGGGAAAGAGAATATTGCAGAAAAGATGGCTCTTGTTACGATTACTAATTTTGTTAGGAGCCTGCACCAGCTAAATATAATGGTGCAGCAAAAACAGGGAACTGATGAAAATTATACTTTTGCCAAAGGCGCAAGGAAATTACGGGAGATTATGCCTGAGGATACAAGCAAGAAAATATCAAAACAATTGTTTGATAATTATAGAGTTTTTGAACAGGCGATATAATTCCGGCAATAACTATTTTTCTGCTTGACATACCACACAGATGTGTGGTATGAATAAAGACATAAAAGGTACGTGGGTTAATTCGCAGACGGCCTAATGGCCTACAGGTCTGCTCATTACGCCGGCTGCAAGATGTCGGGAAAATCTCTGGTGACATTTTCCCTCCGCAGCTCGGACATTAATTCGCCCAAATCACTTAGCTCGCTTCGCTCTCTAAGTGATGGGCTCATTAAGGGGGTGTATTATGGATCTTACCGATAAGCAGCAGGAAGTACTCATGTTTATCCGGAAAAAGGTGCGCGAAGGGCTGCCGCCGACTATCCGGGAGATTGCCGCGGAATTCAGCTTTTCTTCCACCGGGACCGTGCGCGATTACTTGAAGGCATTATTCCGCAAGGGATATATCTTGCTCAATGAGAAGAAATCGCGCGCGATTGAGTTAACGGAAAAGGCGATGCTCACGATCCCGATTTTAGGCAGTGTTCCTGCCGGAGTGCCGGTGCTGGCTGTGGAAAACGTGGAAGATTATTTTAATGTGGATAAATTATTTTCCCAGAAAGAAGAGCTGTTCTTTCTGCGCGTTAGGGGAGACAGTATGATCGGAGCGGGAATCATGCCCGATGACCTGGTTTTGGTGAAAAAACAGCCGTGCGCGCAAAGCGAGGATATCGTCGTCTGCCGTATTGACGATGAGGTTACGGTCAAGATTCTGCGAAACCGGGAAGGCCGTCTTTTTTTAGAGCCGGCGAACAAGAATTATTCAATTATCCCCTTAAACGAAAATTCCCAGATAGTCGGAAAAGTAATTACCGCGATACGAAGGTATGTTTAATATTACCGGTTCCGTGGGGATTTCCGTTAACCCGCTAATGTCCAAGATTGCCTCAAAACTGCAAAAACCGGACGGGATGGTTATTCTCGAGCAGCACGAAATATCCCGGGTTCTCGCGAAACTTCCCGTAGAGAAGATTCCGGGCATCGCTGGATGTTTAAGCCGGCGTTTGCATGGCTTATCTATCTTTTCTTTTGCCGAGATAAAAAAACAATGATGGGCAGGGTAAGGGTTGCTCCGTTTTTGAGCAATTTTTTAACGCCGCGGCCACGCGCATTAGCGGCGGCTGCGTTTGTCCCGCAAAATGCGGGGGAAGGAATACATGGTACGCGTGCGCGTATTCAATAACAATAGCATTTTATCTCTAACCGCGGCGCGGACTGCGGTTATTTTATTTGTGTTCCTATCTATCGGGGCGAAAAACGTATGTATTTTCGCGCAAACAGCGGAAGAAGATGATGAGCAGAGCGATCCTTCGCAGGCCAAACTCGGTGATGAGGGTGTACCGTATCTAATGATTTTGGGTTGTGGGGGGCTTTTTGTGGCAGGCTCAATAAGAAGGTTGGACGGGAGACTTCTATCTTATAGCAAACCATAATGCGTTATGTGGCGATCAAAGAATTTTGATAGAAATCGCCAATCTTTTATTTTATAATGTGTTATATGCTTTTTGTAAATAAGACTAAAGAGCATTGGCTTTATATATGAGGGAAGAATAGAATATGGCAAAAATCAAAGACTTACCAAAACATAAAAGGCCTAGAGAAAAGCTATCTGAAAGGGGAGCGGAAAACTTAAGTGATGCCGAACTATTGGCAATCCTTATTCGTACCGGCCGAGCCGGTAAGAGCGCTTTGGATATTGCCAAAGAAACCCTGAAAAAGTATCCCCTGTCAAAACTTTCAGCTGTTACAAAAGATGAACTGACCGGTATTAAGGGGTTGGAAGATACCAAAGCCATTACTATCAAGGCTGCTTTGGAGCTTGGCCGCCGCGCGGTTGGTTCATTCAATGATTCTCTTCCCATCCTGGATTCCGTAAGAGACACTGTTGCCCAGCTTGTTGATTTGCGAGGAAAGCAAAAAGAATATTTTATGGCGCTGTATCTCAACGCCCGCAAGCAGCTCATTCATAAAGAGATTATTTCTATCGGCACATTGGCGCAAACGCTGGTGCATCCGCGCGAAGTATTTGAACCGGCCATACGTCAACTTGCCTCCTCAATCATACTGGCGCACAATCCACACCGAACTGGAAGGCCTAAATGAACAAGCTTTCGATTTAGCAAAAAAAATTAGTGAAAATTTTAAGCAGCTAAAAATATGAAGAAGCCAGATAAAAAAACACCTGTCTCCAATAGCGGTTTGGAACGGAAATCGAGAGGTATTTGGCAGAAAGATGCATTATTCTCTGTTCGTCCCGGAAGCGGAGAATTACCGGAAAATTACATCGCTGTCCTTGGTGAGATTAAGGAGCGCATTCAGACAGAGCGATTACGCGTTGTTATGGCCGCTAATGCAGCTATGGTCCTCTTGTATTGGGATATCGGCAGGGCGATTCTCAAACGTCAGGAGCGCGAAGGTTGGGGGTCAAAAGTCATTGACTGTCTTTCCGCTGACCTGCGTGAGGCTTTCCCTGATATGCGAGGGCTTTCTCCCCGAAATCTGAAGTATATGAGATCTTTCGCTGCTGCATGGCCGAATCAGCAATTTGTGCAAGAGACGCTTGCACAAATCACTTGGTATCACAATATTGCTTTGCTCGAAAAGGTTGCAGACCCGCAAACACGGCTTTGGTATGCCAAGATGTCTCGCGAGAACGGTTGGAGTCGCAATATTCTTGCAATACAGATTGAGACCAGCGCTCATAAACGTCATGGCAAGGCAATCACCAATTTTGTCCTTACTCTCCCTCCTGCCGACTCGGACATGGCAGCACAGGTGTTCAAAGATCCATATCTGTTCGATTTTCTCGGTACTGCTGATCCCCGCCGGGAGCGAGAAGTTGAACAGGCTCTGGTGAATCACGTGCAGCATTTCCTGCTGGAGCTTGGGACTGGTTTTGCTTTTGTGGGACGGCAGATACACCTTGAAATCGGCGCCAGTGATTTCTATCTCGATTTGTTATTTTATCATCTCAAACTGCGTTGTTATGTTGTAGTAGAGTTGAAAGCCGTGCCTTTTGAGCCTGGCTTTGTTGGCGCGTTGAATATGTACCTATCGGCGGTGGACGATCTCTTGCGCCATCCGGATGATAAACCCACCATCGGTTTACTCCTTTGCCGATCCAAAAATAAGGTGGTAGTGGAATACGCTATTCGCGGTTTTAAGAAACCCATAGGTGTTGCGGATTGGGAAACCAGACTTGTCAAACGCCTTCCCAAACAATTGAAAGGAAGTCTGCCTACTGTAGCGGAAATCGAAGCGGAACTGGCGCAAGAGGAGGGCAGAGACGCGGCCTGATATTCACATCAACATGGAAGGCCTGAACGAACAGACCACAGATTTGGCAAAAAAAATTAGTGAAAATTTTAGGAAGTTGGGAATATGAAAAATATAGACGATGAATTATATAAAAATCGATATCGTGTAAAATCTACCCGTTTATCCGATTGGGATTATTCGTCCAATGGTTATTATTTTATTACAATTTGCACTCATAATAAGGAGCATTATTTTGGTGAAATCGTAGAGACGCAAAATCTAGCGTCTCTACGAATGACCGAAATTGGTAAAATTACCCAACATTGTTGGTTGGAAATCCCAAATCATTTCCCGTTTGTGATATTGGATGAAGTTATCATTATGCCAAATCATGTACATGGAATTTTGGCAATCGAAAATATTGCATCCATACAAAATGAAAACGATGTTGTAGAGACACAAAATTTTGTGTCTCTACGACGAAAACAAAATAAATTCGGCCCGCAATCAAAAAATTTGGCATCAATTATTCGTGGATTCAAAATCGGCGTTAAAAAATATGCATCAATGAATGATATTATTTTCGCATGGCAATCGGGATTTTATGATCATATAATTCGCAATGATAACGATCTGTGTCGCATTCGAGAATATGTCGCTAATAATCCTGTTAATTGGAATGCCGATGAATTATTTACAAACAAAAACAATGTAAAGACGCAAGATTTTGCGTCTTTACGAATGACCGAAATTAATAAGTTGGGGATATGAAAATTAAACAAGCACCATTAAGCAAATTTGTAGTCATAAATCCAGAGGTAATAACTCAAGGGTATCCTTATCAAACAATTGAGTATATTGATATATCGTCCGTAGGTTCAGGACAATTAGTCGAACAACCAGAAGAAATATTATTGAAAGATGCTCCCAGTAGAGCAAAGCGGATTGTTAGAAACAAAGATATAATTCTTGCAACTGTACGCCCAAACCTTAGGTCGTTTTTATTTATTAAAAATCCAAATAATAATACAATTGTATCAACAGGATTTGCTGTTTTAAGGGCAAAAGAGACAGCTAATTCGCGTTTTATTTATTACTGCATAATTGATGATAAATTTACTGGATATCTTACTAATAATACTAAAGGCACATCATATCCAGCTGTTGATTCCGATATAGTTCTTCGTGGCGAGATTCCTGATTTTGATCTAAAAAAACAACAATATATATCTGATATTCTTTCCACCTATGATGACCTTATTGACACCAACCGCCGGCGGATACAGCTTTTGGAAGAATCGGCGCGGCTCTTATTCCGCGAGTGGTTTGTGTATTTCCGCTTTCCTGGGCATGAGATAGAGACGCAAAATCTTGCGTCTGTACGATTAGTTGATGGCGTGCCAGAGGGATGGAATAAAGAAAAGATAAATAAATTAGTTGCTTTTAAGCGTGGTGTTGAACCGGGTAGTGATAATTATTTAGAAACTTATGAATCTGGATCATTTCCTTTCTTCAGAGTAAGCGATTTAATTACAAGAAGCCCAAGTATTTTTGTAGATGAGCAATACGCCAAAAGTGCCCTTTTGAAAAAGAGTGATATTGTTGTCTCATTGGACGGCTCAGTTGGGATTGTTAGCATGGGGCTCGAGGGATGTTATTCGACAGGCATTAGGAAGCTAGTTATTAAAGATAAAAAGATAAACCGGGCCTATTTGTATTTTTTAATGAAGTCACATTATGTACAGGGCGTTATAAACGCGTACGCAAAAGGTACGACTATTCAACATGCGGGGGAGGCTATAAAGCACATGAACCCCACATTGCCTCCACAAAATCTGATGGACTTATTTGATGAAATTGTCAGCCCCGCACTTAATGAAATTCTTATTTTATTAGAGCAAAACCAAAAACTCGCACAGGCGCGGGATTTACTTTTGCCGCGGCTGATGAGCGGCGCGATTGAAGTATAAACTTATGAAAAAACTACCGGATAACCAAATCGCTTTTTATCAATCACCGGACGGCTCGGTGAATATTGAGGTATTGTATGCCGAAGAAAATATCTGGCTTACCCAAAAGAAAATGGCAGAGCTTTTTGATACAACGCCTCAAAATATAACCCAACATCTCAAAAACATCTATGCGGAGGGCGAAGCCGACCAAACGGCAACTTGTAAGGATTTCTTACAAGTTCAAAAAGAGGGACAAAGGCAATTGATATGAAAAAAGAAACTAAAAAATCGCAAATTGCCATCTATCAAACTCTTGGCGATGAGCAAAAAATCAGCGTTAGAATTGAAGATGAGAATGTTTGGCTTACGCAAAAACTGATTGCGGAGCTTTTTGATGTTGATGTGCGTACGATTAACGAGCATTTGAAAAATATATTTTTGGAGCAAGAATTGGATGAAAATTCAGTTATCCGGAATTTCCGGATAACTGCCACAGACGGCAAGGAGTATGACACAAAACATTATAATTTGGATGCGATTTTGGCGGTTGGCTATCGTGTGCGATCTGACAGAGGAACACAGTTTCGCAAATGGGCAACAGAAAGATTACGAGAATATCTGATCAAAGGTTTTACACTGGATGACGAGCGGCTCAAGCAAGGTGGAGGCCGGGCGCGCTACTTTCAGGAATTGTTGCAGAGAGTGCGGGACATTCGAAGCAGCGAGCGAATGTTTTATCAGAAAGTGACTGATATTTACGCGACGAGCATTGACTACAAAGCTGATGTAGAGCTGACGCAAAAATTCTTTGCTACTGTGCAAAACAAAATGCACTATGCCGTGCATGGACATACTGCTGCCGAAATCATCACGCAGCGTGCTGACAACAAAAAACCCTTGATGGGACTCACAAGTTTTAAAAGCGATTATATTACTACAGATGATATTGTTGTTGCGAAAAACTATTTGACCGAATCAGAAATAAATCAGCTGAACCTGATCGTCTCGCTCTATATTGATTTTGCGGAGCTGCAAGCCAACAGCGGCCGTTTGATGAAAATGCAGGATTGGATCAGAAAGTTGGATGAATTTTTGGCCATTTCTGAAAAAAATTTATTGCATTCGGCTGGCAAGGTGAGCGCGAAGCAGGCGGAAAAGAAGGCCTTGGCAGAATATGAAAAGTATCGCGCAATACAGGACAAAAATTATGTTTCCGACTTCGACCGCGAAGTGAAAAAATTGATTAAATCTACCAAGAAAAAACTATAACATACTTAAATGAAGATAGATCATTGTCACAAATTTTATTAAAAAATAAGCATAATCAATCTATTGTGATAAAATGATTGTCGTGATAGCAATAAAACGGAGAGTTTGAATAATGGCTAAAGAATTAACCAAAGAAATTGCTTACGAAGAAATTCAGAAGTTATTTAAGGGTATCACCCCTTTTGTTCTGTTTGGAACAGGGATGTCTTGTGCAGTTGACGATAGCTTTGGTATGGCTTATCTTAAAGAACATCTTTTGGCTAAACTTGCCAAGGGGAAATTAAATCCTACACAGCAAACAGAGTGGGACAATGTCATTAGGTCATTGGATTTAGGAGAAGATTTTGAATCTGCAATGAATGGTGTAAAAGACGATGACCTTATAAATAAAATTGTTGTAATAACCAGTGATTTTGTCTCAAACCTTGATTTTAAATATTCTCAAAAAATATTAAACGGCAACAAAAACTGGCCGGCGGCATCTTTATTCAAAAAACTTGTGGATGGCTTGCCGGGCACAGATAGAGAATTGCATGTGGCAACACTTAATTATGATATGCTGGCAGAATATGCTTTTGAAAAAGCCGGTATTCCATATATAAATGGATTTCACGGCGGCGTTATCCGGCATCTGGATTGGGAACAAAGTAGAAGAAGTATTGCCTATGTTGATAAAGCTCCTTATGGAAAAAAAATCAAATCAGTTGCTAGAAAAAAGAAACATATCGCTTTATATAAGGTGCACGGCTCGCTAAATATGTTTTCAACAAATGACAAATTGATAGAAAACAATGCGTTGTTGTATATGCCAACTCCGGAAGGAACAGAACGGCTGATTATTACTCCGGGTATTTCTAAATACGAAAAATTGCATAACTATCGAGATGAGCTATTAAGAGAATTTGACAATGCAATAAGAAAGCACGATTTCTTTCTATTTTTGGGTTTTGGATTTAATGATAAACAGTTTAATACCCACGCCATGTTGGATAAATTAAAAAACCGGAAATGTAACGGGTTAATTATTACAAAAGACACTAATGATAGAATAGACAAACTATTAACCGAAGCAGAAAATTTATGGGTTATTTGTCGGACTGGTACCGACGGAACATCAATAAAAAATAAAAAATATTCAGCTCCTTTGTTCCTTCAGAATGAAGAACTTTGGAAAGTTGATATTTTTACAAAAAAAATATTGGGAGGGTAAAATTATGGCTATTTTAGAATTTGATGAATCTTCAACGCTTGGGACAGTCCGTGAAGTAGATACAAGAAAAGTTTCAGTTCTTGTTGAAAAAGATGAAGACCTTAAGAAAGCGCGTGTTGGTCAGCTTGTTGCGATTGAGCTTTCCGGTGCTTTTGAAACCTGGCTTATTGCTAATATTGTGAGAGTCATCCGTTTTGTTGGACAACAAGATTCTGAAGACGAAAAGAAAGAAAAAGACACGATGGACGAAATTGAGCAAGAACAAGTTGTTAATAATGTTCGGCTTGCTTTAGTAGGTTCCTTTTCTTGGGACGCAATAAAAGGAAAATCTGTTTTTACCCGTTCTCTGTCACAGATGCCGGGGATTACCGATAACTGTTTTGTTCTCCTTGGCAAAAATCTTGAAACCTTTATGGCTGTATTGTCAGAAGCAGGAGAAGGGGAACATTCTTTAGAGCTTGGAAAATATGTTATTGATGAATCGGCAAAAGCTTATCTTGATGGAAATAAGTTTTTTCAACGCCATGCCGCGCTTCTTGGCAGTACAGGGTCTGGAAAATCATGGGCAGTGGCATCAATTCTGGAACAGGCAGCGAAATTGCCCACATCAAATTTAATCGTTTTTGACCTGCATGGTGAATATAGTAAACTTTCCTATGCCCGCCATTTGCGTATTCCCGGGCCGGATGAACTCGGAACCGCTTCTGATAAATTGCTGTATCTGCCTTATTGGTTGTTAAACGCGGAAGAAATGCAGGCAATGTTTATTGACCGTTCTGAATTCAGCGCTCATAATCAGGTTATGGCATTTCAAGATGCTGTTGTTTTTCAAAAAAAAGTAATCCTTCAAAAACTCGGGAAGCAGGATGTTTTAAACGCGTTTACGCTTGATAGTCCTGTTCCGTTTTCCCTGGATGAAGTTATTAAGAACTTGAATGACATGAATGAAGAAATGACTCAAGGCGCTCGTGGTTTAAAACAGGGGCAATTTTTCGGGCAATTCAGCCGATTATTGACTCGTTTGAATAGCAAATTAAGCGATAAACGTTATGGTTTTCTGTTTGACGCGCCTGAATCAGAACATGACTATGACGCAATGGCTCGTATAGCAGCTAAATTGATGGACTATGCGACAAATGGAGCACAGGTAAAAGTTATTGATTTTTCCGAAGTCCCGGCTGAGATTTTACCGGTTATTGTTGGACTTGTTGCACGCATAATTTATCAGGTTCAATTTTGGACAAATCATAATAAACGACGTCCCCTGGCGCTTGTTTGTGATGAAGCGCATCTCTATTTACCTAAAAAAGACGGGAAGAATCCAGTTGAATTACGAGCAATTGAATCCTTTGAAAAAATCGCAAAAGAAGGGCGTAAATATGGAGTCGCACTATTAATAATCAGTCAAAGGCCATCTGATGTGAGCGATACTATATTGAGTCAGTGCAATAATGTAATCGCTCTACGCCTGACAAATGGAGATGACCGCAATACTGTGAGCAAATTAATGCCGGAAAGTCTTGAAAGTCTTCTGGAGGTATTGCCAATTATGGATGTCGGAGAGGCTCTTGTTGTGGGGGATGCGGTGTTACTCCCCAGTAGAATAAGAATCAACGTACCGAATGAGAAACCGTTAAGTGCGACTATTGACTTTTGGTCAGAATGGATGAAGGAAATAGAAAAACCCGATTTTGACAAGGCTGTTGAAAATATGCGTAAGCAGAGAAGGTACTAAGAAAAATGAAAATTAATCGTTTTGGGATAAATCTTGATGAGGGTTTAGCGCTTACTGAAGAAACTCTTGAAAAATTCTATGTGCTGTGTTTTGAGGATAATGCTAAAAAAATAATAGCTTGGCTAAAAGATAATACAATAGAAACACCGCTATTGTTTGGTGGTCAAATTGGGTCAGGGAAAAGCACTTTGATCACCAAGGTTTTTTCAGATAAAAGTTTAAAACCGGACATAACACTTAAATTTGATAAAGAAGGACTGAATCTCGATGAAGGGGATTTTCTTAGTATTATTTTATCCGGATTTATTAAAAAAGCAATTGAATTAAGTTTAGATTTATCATTCTCTGAATTGCCTGCCGAGGTCTTTGAACTGAGCGCTGATAATTGGCAGGGCATAGTAAATATATTGCATCCGGAAATATTTTCGATGGAATTATTCGAAAAAAAGATTTTAGCACGTAAAGCAATAGCAAAACACGACAAATATATTATTGAAGTTATTTATAAACTAGGAGATGTATTAAAAAATAATATAAAGTCACCATTATTTATATTCGCGTCAGGTATTGATAAATATGATACTAAGAGTGCCGCGTTTTTATCACTTAAGAGTTCAATAAGAATTCTTTCAAACTATAAAACAATGTTCGAAGTGAATGCCGTTCATCTTTTTCTTGCCGATAACGCTTCGCCCTTTTCCTCTAATGACGAGAAGGTATTTATACAAACAGTCAGTGACAATGACATTGTCGAAATTCTTAATAAAAGAATGGGTGTATACGCGGAACCTATAAAAAAGGAGCTTGAACTTCTCACTAAGTGGTCAGGAGGAAATCCACGGCAGGCGATTCGTCTTCTTACTCATTATCAGTCAGCAAGAAAAAATAAAGCATTAGATAAAACTGGAAGATTAACAAATGCAATTAAAAGAACAATCGATGACTTATTTGCTTATTCTGGTAAACCTACTTTCGAATTAATCAGAACTATCTTAAAAGATAAAAAAATCGAGGCATCGCTTCTTAATTTA
>JAHIOQ010000074.1 GCA_018895275.1 Candidatus Omnitrophota bacterium | reverse complement strand
ACCGCCTTCTTCATCTCCAATGTATGATGGGAAACAATACTAAAAAGTAAGCTTAAAGCTTTAATTATGGAATTTTTTGATGTATAATAAATTGGTTCACTAAAGAACGGTTAATTGCATGAGCCTCGATAAAATTCAGATAAAAGGATTTAAGTCAATAAAAGAATTAGAGTTAGAACTGAAAGCCCTGAATATTCTAATTGGAGCCAACGGTTCTGGCAAGTCTAACTTTATTAGTTTATTTAAGCTACTTAATCAAATGGTTAGTCATGATCTGCAATCGTTTGTGGGGCAATCAGGGGGTGCAAACTTTTTTATTTTTTGGAAGCAAAATCACAGAGAAGATAGAAATTAAATTTGCCTTGGGCTGGAATGGTTATCGTTGCATTTTAAAACCGACTCGAGATGATAAATTAATTTTTGATATCGAAGAGTGCCTCTTCCATAATCCACAGTATGAAAACCCCTATACTGAAATTATTGGAACTGGTAACGAAGAAACCAATCTACATAAAGCAGCAAAGAATAATCCAGGGAAAGTGGCTGGTCATGTCTTAAAAAACATGGAAAGCTGGTTGGTTTATCATTTCCATGACACAAGTGATTCTGCCAAGGTAAAGAAGACTACAGATATCAATGACAACCTTTACTTGAGGCCAGACGCGTCAAATTTATCTGCATTTCTTTATTTCTTGCAAAAAAAACATTCGAATCATTATAAGAATATACTGGATACAATTACTATGGTTGCTCCATTTTTTAAAGATTTTATATTGCGACCATCTGCGCTAAATCCTGAAAAAATTCAATTAGAATGGAAACATAAAGGATCCGACGCTTACTTTAATGCTTATTCTTTGTCTGATGGAACACTAAGATTTATTTGTTTGGTTACCCTTCTGTTGCAACCGCGCTTGCCATCTGTTATCTTATTGGATGAACCGGAATTAGGTATGCATCCTTACGCTATAAACGTATTAGCTGATTTACTAAAAAGCGCTGCAACTAAAACTCAGGTTATTGTTTCAACACAATCAGTTACATTAGTAAACCATTTTTCGCATGAAGATATAATTATAGTAGACCATAAAGAAGACGCTTCAGAATTTAGAAGACCATCAGAGAAAGAAATTGGAACTTGGATGGATGATTATGGGCTGGGTGATTTGTGGGAAAAGAATATTCTTGGAGGAAGACCTTCATGAAACTTGTTCATGTTTTGGTTGAAGGGCAAAATACCCATCCTTCTAGTCGACTTGAGAGATTAGCTCCCGAATATAGAAAAAATCTGCACGGTCCGTTAATAGCTAAGCGCGTAGGAATAGAAACTTTACTTAATGAATGTTCGCATTTTAATCAATGGATTCAGAAGATAAGACAACTTGGAGTTGACGAAGCAAACTAACTTTAAGCAGTGAAGGGGTAGTTTACCGTATAAGGTGTAATCTCAAAGCAGGATATTTTTTTGTCAAGAAGCTTAAAAAACAGCACGATAATAATCGTTGACACCCGCGGGGTTTTATACTATATAGAGAATTAAGCGATACTGGTTATGTTTATATGAAATTTCTGCAGCAGATATCGGAGTTGTCGGGAGGTGAGAAAACGTGCGGATAGCGCATGGATGAAAAATTCCTTTCTACCGCAGGAAAAAGCTTTATCGTATAGGATGATATATTTTAAAATCAGCGGTTAAAACTATCTCCGGGGAAAACGCGATTGTTCCGGAGTAACTTGTTTTTGGGAGGGATTTATGAGTAAGCTGGGAAAATGCCCTGTATGCAGTGAGGATGTTGAAATTGATACCGACGCGGAAATCGGTGAGATTGCCAGCTGTCCGGAATGTGAGGCGGAACTGGAGATAATTTCTTTGAAGCCGGTAAAATTTGAGGCGTTGGAAGATTTATTGGATACGGATGAAGAGGAAGAATTAGAGGATGACGATGATTCCGGTTCCGGCAATAACGGGTGGTAAAGCTTCAGGATATTGATTGGTTTAACAGGAGGATAGAATGTATAAAAAAATAGTTATGGGGATATGTGTTATTCTGGCGCTGGCGGTGATTCCAATCGGGGTTAAGGCACAGGAAGCAGCCGGAACGCCGGATGAACAAAAGGTAACCGGTACCGTACAGATGGTTGCCGACGATTTGAGCTATGTCGTAGTCGGCGAACAGAAGATTATGATTCCCAAGGATATGATGGACTACTTTAACATGGAAGCCGGAGACGAGGTAGAGGTAATTGTCACACCTTCGGAGCAGGGGCTGCAGGCAGTGGATTACGACTATATTTAGACCGAATATTGCATTGTTTTTGTTAATTAGGCGGACAAACTCCTGCTTTTCGGCAGGAGTTGTCTTTTTAAAGAAGGTAGTCATTTCCGTTTATACGAATGGAAGAAATGAAACAAGATGTTTTCTGATAAGCAGCGCGTTATTCTGGCTGGATAAATTTTCAAAAGATCCGGTCTATCGCAAGTTCCATCACAATCAGTTAACTTTTAGTTTATGTTATGCCTTCACGGTTCCCCCTTTGTCAGTCTTATTCTTTAAGCAGGAGACGATGTAAATATGAGAATCGGAGCTTGGTATCAAGGAAATAGAAGCTGTGAGTTTATTGTGTGGGCTCCTTTAAAAGACAGCATAGAAGTTAAAGTCATATCCCCAGAGGAGCGCATTGTAAAACTTGAAAAAGATAAGGAAGGGTACTGGCGCGGCAGGGCTGAAGATCTTTTGCCTGGTGCGGCGTACTTCTATGTCATCGATGGTAAACTTGAGCGGCCCGATCCGGGCTCTTTTTATCAGCCGGAAGGAGTGCATAAGCCTTCTGGTGTTATTGATCATGCTTCGTTTCAATGGAAAGATCGTGATTGGCAAGGTATACCGCTGGAAGCAATGATTATGTATGAACTACACGTTGGGACATTCTCTCAAGAAGGAACCTTTGAGGGAATTATTCAAAAGCTGGATTATTTCAAAAAATTAGGTGTTAATGCCATTGAGATTATGCCGGTAGCGCAATATCCCGGGGACAGGAATTGGGGATATGATGGGGTGCACTCTTTTGCCGTACAGAATTCTTATGGCGGCCCCGAAGGATTGAAGCGATTAATTGATCAATGCCATCAAAAAGGCATTGCGGTTATTCTTGATGTTGTTTACAACCATCTGGGGCCGGAAGGGAATTACCTGGCGGATTTCGGGCCATACTTTACCCCAAAATATCAAACCCCCTGGGGGTGGGCGGTAAATTTTGATGCTGCGTACAGTCCGGGGGTAAGAAATTATTTTATCCAAAACGCATTGTATTGGTTTGAATGGTTTCACGTGGATGCTTTGCGCCTGGATGCTATTCATGGAATTTTTGATTTTAGCGCCAAACACATTCTCAGGGAATTAGCGGAAAAAGTCGAAAAATATAGTCAGATGAGAAATCGAAAACATTATTTAATCGCGGAAAGCGATCTTAACGACAGCAGAGTCATTGAGTCAAAAGAAAAAGGCGGGCAGGGTATTGATGCCCAATGGTTGGATGATTTTCACCATTCTTTGAGAACATTGATTACGGACGACAAGAAAGGGTATTATTGCGATTTCGGCAGTATAGAACAGCTTGCGAAAGCATACCGGGAAGGGTTTGTTTACTCCGGGGATTATTCAACTTATCGAAAGAAATATTTTGGCAGTTCGTCCAAACATCTTGAATCAAAAAAATTTGTTGCTTTTACGCAAGATCACGACCAGGTTGGAAATAGAATGATGGGGGAAAGACTCTCGCAGCTTGTTGATTTCGAGTCGCTGAAGTTAGCGGCAGGGGCGATGATGTTTTCCCCGTATATTCCGATGCTTTTCATGGGGGAAGAATTTGCGGCTAATACGCCCTTTTTATATTTCATCAGTCATTTAGATGATGATTTGGTTAAAGCTGTCCAGCAAGGGCGTAAAAAAGAATTCTCCGAATTCCGTTGGGAAGGAGAACCGCCGGATCCCTTTAGCCCGGAAACATTTCTGCAGTCAAAACTGAAATGGGGGTCATTAGAACTTCGGCAGCATAAAATAATGTTCGAGTTCTATTGTAAAATAATTAACGCGCGTCAGGGCATTGCCGCCTTAAAAACCTTAACCCGGGCAGGTTTAAAAGTTTTTAGTGATGAAGAAAAGAAGTTAATAATAATAAGCAGGGAATTTAAGGAAAGCGGCATTCGGTGTTACTTGAACTTTAATAAAGAAAATATGAATATTGTTGAATCAACGGGCATAAAAATGCCGTTTAAAAAGGTGATTGATTCCGCGGATAAAAAATGGAACGGGCCGGGTAGTTTATCAACAGAAATACTTTCTCCTGATTCAACTGTCGTTATGCGGCCGAAAAGTTTTGTTTTATTTAGAAAGTGAGGTTTTATGAATAAACATATTTGTATCCATGGACATTTTTATCAGCCTCCCCGAGAGAATCCCTGGCTCGAAGCTGTTGAACAGGAAGATTCTGCTTATCCGTATCATGACTGGAACGAGAAAATAACGGCGGAATGTTACGCGCCTAATTCGCTTGCAAGAATACTGGGCCCTTCCGGAAAAATAATAAATATCATAAATAATTACGCGAATATCAGCTTTAATTTTGGCCCCACGTTATTATCGTGGATGGACAAAAATGATCAGGAAAATTATCAGGCGATTTTAAACGCCGATAAGGAAAGCCAAAAGGCCTTCTCGGGGCATGGCTCGGCTATCGCGCAGTGTTATAACCATATGATTATGCCGCTTGCCAATTCCCGTGATAAATACACACAGGTTTTATGGGGCCTGAAAGATTTTGAACATCGATTTGGCAGAAAGCCCGAAGGCATGTGGCTGCCCGAAACTGCCGTGGATTTGGAAACTCTGGATATATTGGCTGGACAGGGAATGAAATTTACAATTCTTGCCCCCAGGCAGGCAAAAAGGGTGCGTAAGTTAAATGACGGAAGATGGAAGCATGTCAGTGAAGGGAAAATCGACCCCCGATATCCCTATCGATGCAATCTCCCTTCCGGGAGAACAATTGTCTTATTCTTTTATGACGGGCCTATTTCCCAGGGGGTGGCGTTTGAAAAGCTTTTGTTAAAAGGAGAATATTTAGCAGATCGAATGGTGAATGTTTTTACTTCTTCAGGAGAAGATCAGCTTGTTCATATCGCGACGGATGGAGAAACATATGGGCATCACCGGGAAAAGGCAGATATGGCGTTAGCCTATTGCTTGAACTATATTCGGGAGAATAATCTTGCCCGCGTAACGATTTATGGTGAATATCTTGAACATCATCCTCCTCAATATGAGGTCGAGATTCATGAGAATTCATCCTGGAGTTGTGTCCATGGGATAGAGAGATGGAGAAACAATTGCGGCTGCTGTTCCGGTATGCATTGGACGTGGAATCAAGAGTGGAGAGCTCCTCTGAGAGGTGCCTTAGATTGGCTTCGTGATAACGCCATACAAGTTTATGAAGAACAAATGAAAGCTTATGTGCAAGACCCGTGGCAGGCACGAAATGAATACGTTGATGTTATTTTGAACAGAACAGATGAAAATGTAACTGAATTCTTTAATAGGAATGCCACGCATGCTCTTTCTGCCGAAGAGCGCACAAAGGCGCTTCAATTATTAGAACTCCAGCGGTATGCTATGCTTATGTATACAAGTTGCGGCTGGTTTTTTGATGAAGTTTCCGGTATTGAAACAGTCCAAATCCTTCAATATGCCGCTCGGGTTATTCAACTGGTTAAAGAAACAACCAATATGCAGTTGGAAGAGACATTTGTTGCTTTGCTGGAAAAGGTGCCGAGTAATATAGGGAAATATCAAAACGGAAGGTATATCTATGAAAATTTTGTTAAACCGCGAATGGTAAGTTTGCTGCGCGTCGGTGCCCACTATGCCATTTCATCTTTATCCAAAGAGCATCTCGAATCAAATCGTCTTTACTGCTATACAACCGAAGATGAGGTGTATGATTTTTCAGAACTTGGCAAACAAAAGTTAGCTTGCGGTAAGGTGCGTATAATATCGAGTATAACAAAAGAACAAGCGGAATTTGTCTTTGCGGTATTACATTTGGGTGATCATAATTTTCTTGGAGGTATTACCTTATTTAATAATAACGCTCATTTAAAAGAGATTAGCTGGAAGTTAAAAGAGGCTTTCAAGAAAAGTGATATTGCCGGTACTATTAGTTTGATCGAGAGCTATTTTAATAAAAGTCATTATAACCTTTGGCATCTATTTAAAGATGAGCAAATGAAAGTGTTGGATCAAGTTCTTGAATCAACTTTAAAAGACGTGGAGAGTTCTTTAAGACAAATTAATGAGCGGTATTATCCGGTTATTCAAGTTATTAGACAGTTTAATAAAACTTTGCCAAAAGTGTTATCCAATACTCTTTCAGCTACGATTAATGCAGATATTATTCGGGTGCTGAATGAAGATACGATTAACTTTAATCAACTGGAATACCTTGTTTCTGAGATTAAAGAATTATCGCTTGATATTGATAAAATCACACTGGGTTTTTTGATAAGACGAAGGGTTAACCGGTTCATGTCCGCTTTCGAACAGAATCTGGATAATACGGAAGTTCTTGAGATAATTACGAAGCTTCTTGCCATACTTGAACCGCTTTCCTTAGAAATTGATTTCTGGAAGGCGCAGAATATTTATTTTTCAGTTAGGAAAAAGGTTGTTCAAAAGATGAAAGAAGACGCTCAAAATGGCAATATCCCTGTTCAAAAGTGGCTCACTCTTTTTAACCGGCTGGGGGATAATTTTAAAGTTTGGACAGGATAATGCATATACCAATTTCTACATACAGAATACAATTAAATCCATCTTTTGGATTTAAAGAAACAAAAGACATCTTGTCTTATCTGAATTTACTGGGTATTTCAGATGTTTACGCCTCGCCAATCTTGAAAGCTAAGACAGGGAGCCGGCATGGATATGATATGGTTGATCCTAACCGGATAAATCCGGAGCTTGGGGGTGAGAAGGAATTTGAAAAATTGAGCAGAGAGCTCAAGGAAAATAAAATGTTCTGGCTGCAGGACATTGTGCCCAATCATATGGCTTATGATAAAGATAATCTGATGCTAATGGATATATTTGAGCAGAGAGATCGTTCTCCGTTCTTTAATTACTTTGATATTGATTGGGTTCATCCGTTTGAAAGTTTCAAGGGGAGAGTTTTAGCCCCATTTTTAGGGGGTTTTTATTCAGAAATTCTAGAAAACAAAGAGGTCAAGATTGATTTTAATGAAAATGGGCTTTCAGTTAAATACTATGGCTTAAAATTTCCATTACTATTAACTACATATAAAGACGTTTTGCTCTACAACTTTAATTCTCTTGAAGCAAAACTCGGTGCCGGCAGTTCTTTATTAATAAAATTCTTAGGTAGCGTTGATATTTTTACAAGGGTGTCCAAAACTCATAACGAGCAACATTATAATCAAGTAAAACACGCTAAAAAAATGTTATGGCAGTTCTACAGCGATAATGCTGACATTAAATCATTTGTTGATGGGAATATCGCTTTTTTAAATGGAGATGGCGAAAACCTTCATGCCTTAGATGAGTTGGACAAGCTGCTTTCAAAACAATGCTACCGTTTATCATTCTGGAAAGTCGCCTCCGAGGAACTGAATTATCGAAGGTTTTTTACAATTAATGAACTTATTTCTTTAAGAGTTGAGAAAAAGGATGTATTTGATTATACACACAAGCTCATTCTACGCCTGATTCAAGAAGAGAAAATTCACGGGCTGCGCATTGATCATATTGATGGCCTGTATGATCCCGCAACATATTTAAGCAATCTGAGAAATGAAGCAAAAGACACATATATTGTTGTCGAAAAAATTCTCGGCTCGAGAGAGAATTTGCCTTCTGTTTTGCCTATACAAGGGACTACCGGGTATGATTTTATGAATTATGTGAATAGGCTTTTCTGCGTTAAGGAGAATGAAGGCCAATTGACAAAGATCTATTTTAAATTTGCTAATTTAACAACGTCTTACGAAAGGCTTATTCAGGATAAGAAAAGGTTAATTATCGGAAAACACATGGCCGGAGATATTGATAATTTAGCGCAGCTTATGAAAAAGGTCGCGGGCCATCATAGATTCGGACGAGATATAACTCTATATGGACTAAAAAGAGCTTTAGTTGAAGTTGTAACATTTTTTTCAGTGTACAGAACATATATAAATCATAGCAATTTTGAAGAAAGCGATAAAAATTATATTAACGAAGCTATTGAAAAGGCTCATAGGAATGCTCCCGGATTAGAGTATGAGATTGATTTTATAAAGAAATTTTTGCTTTTAGAATTAGTTGAGAACTTTATAGAAGAAGAAAAGAAGGAATTCTGGCAGTTTATTATGAAATTCCAACAACTGACGGCGCCAATCATGGCAAAAGGCTTTGAAGATACGGTTTTTTATACATTTAACAAATTGCTGTCCCTTAATGAAGTCGGAGGTGATCCCGCTTTGCCGGGTATTGAACCGAAGGATTTCTTTGAATTTTTAAGAAATCGCTCAAGCAGGACCCCGCATTCTTTCAACGCGACAGCGACACATGACACTAAAAGAGGCGAAGATGTAAGGGCCAGGATTAATGTTTTATCAGAGATGCCGGATATTTGGAAGACATATCTTGAGCAATGGGCAAAAATTAATAAGACAAAAAAGCAGAAAAACGGCGATGAGCACATGCCTGACGCGAATGATGAATATTTTATTTACCAAACATTGCTGGGCTCCTTTCCCTTTGCAATGGATGAATTTGACAGCTATAAGAAAAGGATAAAGGATTATGTTATCAAAGCCGTGCGTGAGGCGAAGGTTCACACCGCGTGGATTAAACCCGATCATAAATATGAAGAAGCGTGTATTTCTTTTGTTGAGAAACTACTTGATCAAGATAAAGAAAATAAGTTCTTTCAAAGTTTTCAGGAGTTGCGAAGCAGGGTTTCACATTATGGCATCTGTAACAGCCTGTCACAGGCATTGATTAAGATGACTGCTCCGGGGGTCACCGATTTCTATCAAGGGACTGAGCTGTGGGATTTGAGCCTGGTTGATCCGGACAATAGAAGGCCGGTTGATTATGGCATAAGAATGAAATATTTAAAATTTATTCAAGAAGGAATCGCTCATGACATTCCAGCGTTAGTTGACGAATTGCTTAAAACAAAAGATGATGGTAGAATTAAATTATTCCTCATTTATCAAATATTACAATTAAGAAAAAAACATGAAGATTTGTTTTTAAGAGGAGATTTTGTGCCGCTGAATATTGAGGGAGAGCACAGCAAATCGGTTATTGCCTATGCGAGAAAGTTAAATAATAGCTGGGCAATAACTGTTGCTCCTAGATTCCTGACAAAAATTATTAAAGAAACCGAATTTCCTTTAGGAAAGGAAATGTGGAAAGATACTTATATCCAGTTAACGGATTTAATGCCTGGTAATGTTGTTGATGCGATAACTTTGCGAAGACTGCAATGTCAGAACAAAGTTTTTATTGGAGAAGTTCTCTCGCATTTCCCGGTGGCATTATTGCTTAATTTAAGTGAGAGTTAATGGAAGTAAATTGCCTCCTCAAGAAATCGAAGGAATTATTAATAATATTATGAATCAATCTTAATTTGAACGCCGAATGGGTTGACATCCGGCGGGTTATGTCTTACCATAGTATTCCACGGTCTTTTTTCGTTTTGTTTATACTCATACGGGACAAAGACGTATCGGTATCTGCGGTAGGCAAAGACAATGGAGGTGAAATATGATTCCGGATATTATGTATAAGGTGTATTTCGGCAACAGCATTCTCGATTATTTCATTTGTGCGGGGATTTTTATCGTTAGTGTTGCTGCGCTTAATCTGTTTAGTAAAATAGTTCTGTCCAGGCTGAAGCTGTTGGCGGCAAAGACAAAGACATCTATCGATGATTTCATGGTCAGGATTTTACAGCGCAATATTATGCCGCTTTTATATTTCGGCGCTTTATACCTGAGCATCCAGAATCTGACCTTACATCCGGCGGTGAACAAAGTCATAGAAGTAGCCGGGGTGGTTATCCTGACCGTAATTGTGATTCGTTTTCTCGTTTCGCTGATTAATTTTCTTTTGTTGTCTTTTTGGCTGAAGGAGGAGAAGGACGGGGCCAGGGAGCGCAGCCTCAAGGGAGTGGTAAACGTTATTAAGATTATTATCTGGGGTGTCGGGGTTATCTTTCTGCTCGATAACCTGGGGTTCAAGGTATCCTCCGTGATTGCCGGTTTAGGCATCGGCGGTATCGCCGTGGCTTTGGCGGCACAGGTTGTACTCGGCGACCTTTTCAGCTTTTTTGCCATTTTATTCGACCGGCCGTTTGAAATCGGCGACTTCATCATTGTCGGAGATTACCTGGGTACGGTTGAATATGTCGGCATTAAAACAACGCGCATCCGCAGTTTAGGCGGCGAACAGCTGATTTTTTCCAATACCGATCTTACGAATTCCCGCGTGCGTAATTATAAGCGCATGGAAAAGCGGCGCGTTGTGTTTAAGCTGGGTGTGGTTTATGGAACCAGCCATGAACAGTTGCAGGTAATTCCGAAAATTATTAAGGATATCATTGAGCATACCAAAGATACGGCGTTTGACCGCGCGCATTTTTCCGCGTACGGCGATTTTAATCTGGTGGTTGAAGTAGTTTATTACGTGTTAAGCCCGGATTACAATAAATACATGGATATTCAGCAGGAAATCAATTTAGCGATAAAGAAAGAGTTTGAGAAAAAAGGCATTGAATTTGCTTTTCCGACGCAGACGATATATGTGAATAAATAACAGGCTCCAGGCTTCAGGTTGCAAGTTACAGGTTTAAAACATCTAATGTGCTGTCTTAAAGATGAGTTATGGGTAACGGTAACGAAGCCCGCCCGCCTAGCTATCCCGGGGAGCTTATCCAGGACGTCGAGGCTGGTATCGGTAACGTTTAACGGTTACGGCTAAAAACAGTGTATTTTAAGACGATAGACGTTGCCGTAAGACGAAACGGGCATCGCCTGCCTCGCCTTGCTTGGCAAGGCGGGTAACCTTAACCGTAACCTTTTAGTGCTATAACTGTCAACACATCTTCTTGATTATACACATCTGACTTGAAACTTGTAACTTGTAACTTGTAACCTGTAACCTGTAACATAACTCAAGGTGAGAGCATGGGCAGAGAATTAATTATTATCGGAGACAGGGTTTTAATCAAGCCGGACAATCAGAAAGAGATGACCAGTTCCGGATTATACCTTCCGCAGGGAACTTACGAGAAGGAAAAAGTACACAGCGGCAGGATTATTAAGGTCGGGCCGGGCATTCCGGTTTCCGAGCCCGCGGACCTTCGCGATGAGCCCTGGAAGGAAGCCAGCCCTGCTGAGGCGCGCTATGTGCCTCTGCAGGCCAAGGTAAATGACCGGGTGATATTCTTAAGGAATTCCGCCGTGGAAATCGAGTATGAAGACACGAAATATGTGATTGCGCCGCAGGCGGCAATCCTGGCGCTTATCCGTTATGATAATCCGGATGATATTATATGAGCAGCGGGGAGAATCAATGCGCACTGCTCAAAATGGGAGTAAACAGCAGCGGCTTTGAAGATTATATTTTTGGGTACTAACGGTTGGTTTGATTCGGATACGGGTAACACCGTTTCTACGCTGGTGAAAACAGCCGGGTGCAACATTATTCTTGACGCCGGATTCGGCATCAGCCGCGCGGACCGTTTTCTTGACTTCGAAAAACCGACATTTATTTTTTTGAGCCACCTTCACCTCGATCATATCGCCGGATTGCATTCACTGGTGAAGTTTCCCTTTGCTCATCCCTTGCTGCTGTTTGTCCCTCCGGGAGAAAAAGAGGCGATTAGCTTTTTTATGGCGCAGCCGTTTACCATTCCTTCTAAAGGGCTACCGTTTGCGATGGATATCCGGGCTAGCGCAAGCCGGTTTAGCTGCGCCGGAGTGCGTGTGGTTACGCGCAGGCTTGTACACTCCAGTACCTGTATCGGTTACCGTTTTCAAATCGGCGCGAAGACGATTGCCTATTGCACGGATACGGGGGTATGCGCGAATGCGCTGCGCCTGGCCGAAGGAGCGGACGTGCTGATTACCGAATGCGCGCTGCGGCAGGGGCAGGATGATGAAGGATGGCCGCATCTGGATCCGACGCACGCGGCTACAATGGCCAAAGAAGCGAAAGTAAAAAGACTTATTCTAACGCATTTTGACGCGCATAATTATCAAACCTTAAAAGAGAGGAAAACAGCCCAAAAATACGCGCGAAAGGTATTTCCCGCAACTATCGCCGCCTTTGACGGTATGGAAATTTCCGTATAACGGTTGCCTGTAAAGAACCCGCCGGCGTATAAAAAAGGAGGAATGTTCAATGCGTAGACAAATCAGGTCAATAATCGGCATCGGGTGCCTCGCGTTTGCCGCTTTCTTTGCTGCGCAGTCAGCGGCCGCGGAAGCTGTGCTTGATACGCAAGCGGTTCTCGCTGAGATAAACAAACAATATGATTCCGTTACGGACTTTACGGCCCAATTTTCTCAGGATACGTTTATGCAGGATAGTGCCGTGCATATTGAGGGAACGATCTATTATAAGGCCCCCGGCAGGTTCAGGGGGGAATTCGACGTGAAAACCGCCGGATACGCGGCGCGTAATACGACTGTTTATGACGGCAGTACGTTATGGCAGGAAGAGCGTTCTGCGGACGGGCAGGATGTTAATGTGGCAAAATCCGCGGTAGATGCTTCCAGCCCCCAGGGACAAATTATGCTGCAGCAGTTTAATCCGCGCAGCCAGCTTCAATATATACTGGAACAATATGATATCCTGGGAGTGAAGGAAGAGAATATCGCCGGCCGACCGGTAAGAATTCTGGAAATGGCCTTAAATCCGGAAACGAAAGAAAGGATGCTGCAGCTGGTAACGGCGCATGGAGAAGACACCTCGAGGATACCGGAGAAACTGGTTTTTTACTGGGATAAACAAGGCGGTTTTTGCGCCAAAATTGATACATTAAGCAAAAAAAACGAGGTGCTTTCCAATATTGTTTATCGCTCTGTCAAGGTGAATTCCGGATTAGCGGATGAACGCTTTTCTTATACACCTGCGGAAGGCACGGAGGTTATGGATATGTCGCAGGCATTAACAGCGGAAAATGCCGCGCCGGAGACGGAAGGCGCGCAAAACCCAATGGTTGGAAAACCGGCTCCGCAATTTTCTCTGGCGGATTTTCAGGGTAAAAAATATGATTCGGCAGGCCTCAAAGGAAAAGTTGCGGTTATTGATTTCTGGGAGCATTGGTGCCCGCCCTGTGCCAAGGAACTGCCGCTTATAGAGGAGCTGTATCAGGAATACCTTGCGGATGAGGATGTGCGCGTGCTGACTATAACCCAGGACAAGGAAAAGGCAGTGGAGTTTATCGATGAAAACGGCTATACGTTTCCCGTGCTTATCGATGAAGACAGCACTGTGACGCAAGGCTTTGGCGTGGATTCTATCCCGCGCGTGTTTGTTATTGATCGGGAGGGTAAGATTGCTGCCGTATATATCGGCTATCACCCGGATATAAAAGATGTTTTAACCAAGGATATAGAACGCCTGAAACAGGAGTAAACGCAGTTATGAGACGGGAAAAAACAACGGCCGTGGAAGCCGCGGTTAGCGCGGGCCGGATGATTAAAAGCTGCGTGGCTAAGGTAAAGTCAATCCGCTACAAGGGCGCGATAAACAACATTGTAACTGATGTTGATGAGAGAGCGGAGGCAATGATTATCCGGCGGTTAAAGAGTTCTTTTCCCGGTTACGGCATTCTCGCGGAAGAAAGCCCGGCAGAGGATAGAGGCAGCTGCCGGTGGATAATCGACCCTTTGGACGGAACAACGAATTTCGCGCATGGGTTTCCGTTTTTTGCCGTTTCCATTGCCCTGGAAAAAGAGGGCGAGATTATGCTCGGGGTGGTGTATGACCCGATGCATGATGAGCTTTTTACCGCGGAGCAGGCGAAGGGCGCGTATCTGAACAAAAAGAGAATACAGGTCTCAAAGGTAAGCGATATGGGAAAGGCGTTTCTGGCTACGGGATTTGCCTATAATTTCAAAGAAAAAAGGGAGGGATAATATGGAAAATTTGAAGCGTTTGCAGAGCCTGGCGTTAAAGCTGATCATGTTTTTGGTCTGGTTTGACATCATGTGTTTTGCGCTTATTCTTGCCGGCAATATCTTTAAATGGTCGTTTTTAAACGATTCCGTGGGCAGTGCTTTTTTTGCCGCGTTCGGTTTAAGCCTCGGCGCGCTTGCCGCTTTGGCGATATTGCATATAACGCTGACCTTGAACATAATCTCCACATCCATCAGTGCGGTAGCGGGAAAAAGCACAGGAACGGATGAAGCGGTATTGGAAAAGGGAAGACAGCGCTTTAAACGCCTGATGGTCGTTTCGGTGGTCGGCATCTTATTTGCCGTGGGGTATCAGGGGCTTGTGGAGCGCAATGCCAGCCAATATAAGGTAGAAAAGATCGGTAAACAGCTCGGCGATGTCGCGCAGTCGGCGCTGGCAATGCGGCTGGCGGACCTTATCGAGCGCGACGAAAAGGTTAATGAGCTTTATTTTGCCAGGGACGAGATTCTGCTTTCTTTGGAGGGCCAGCGCAGCGTGACGCTTTTAATCCCCAGGGCCGGGCAGCAGGAAACGCTTTTTTATCAGGTTACTCCCTGGGATTATAACAGCAAAGATGAAACGAATATCTCGAAATCGTTGCGCAACCTTTTTGTATCGCAGACAAATGAACGCAAAAAATTCAAACAGCTGGTGAAAGAATATGAGCCGTTTGTTGTCGTGGGCCGCAACAGTATCCGCGCTTTTTATCCGGTGATGAAAAATAACGGGCTTAAGCTTATCCTGCTGCTTGATACCAGCCGCAGCGTGAGCAGTGAATATCTTATGTCGCGGAGCAGGGGCCGGAAGCTATGATACAGGAGGAGTTTGATGCGGACAGGCGTAGCGTATATGGGGC
Organism: Candidatus Omnitrophota bacterium; assembly: GCA_018895275.1. Lineage (GTDB taxonomy): Bacteria > Omnitrophota > Gorgyraeia > B26-G9 > B26-G9 > JAHIOQ01. Next base: position 5,029 of record JAHIOQ010000074.1, on the reverse strand, counting down.
ACCATAACCCCAGGCATATAAAGACGGATCTGGAGGATATTAGGCGTTTAGGCTGTGATGATGTCCTGCTTGCCGCGCAGGAGAATGATTTTGTGTATATGACGGGCAAGCTGGAATTCTTTCCAAAGCTGGCAAGGGATTTCGGCATAAGGCCCCTGGCGATTTTCTGGGGGATGCTGAATTTTTTCGGCGGCGGCAGGTCAAGCCAGTTTCTTCTCGAATACCCTGATGCGCATCAGGTAAGCCGTTCCGGCGAGTATAATCCCAGCGGCTGCTATAACCATACGCATGCCTTAGGCTATGTGAAACAGATGATTGATTGCATCGCGGAGCTTGGTTTTGAAGGGTATTTTATCGATGAGCCGACATTGAGCGAGTGTTTTTGCCCTGCATGCCGCGCGCTTTTCGAGGAGATGTATTCCGCGGACCTGCGTCAGGCGGATGAAGCGGATATAAAAAACTTCCGGCAGAGGTGCGTCGGCCGTTATATTGAGCTCTTAAGCGGTTATATCAAACAGACATATCCGAAGATGGAGACGCTTTGCTGTCTTATGCCTTGCGATAAAGATGTATGGGATTCGGCGGCAGGGGGCAAAAACCTGGATAACCTGGGTACGGATATCTATTGGGTAAACGAAGACGTGGACGTCAAAGAGATGTCGCCGCTGGTGCGGGATATGGCGCGTATTTGTAAGTCACACGGAAAAAAGCATCATCAATGGCTGCAGTGCTGGGGAGTACGCAAGGGCAGGGAACAGCGTATTAAAGCACAGGGTGAGGTACTGCTTGCGGAAAAACCGGACGCATTGTATATCTGGGCGTACCAGGCCCAGGCCGGCACATCCGAATCATGCGAAGACCCGGAAGCTGCCTGGGAAGCGGCCTGCGGGATTTTGAGAAAAGCAAAACAGCCTTAATAAACATGGATAGAGATATTGCCCTTGTCTTAGCCCCTCCCTTTTGGCCAAATCTGCCCCCATTAGGCCTGGTAACGCTTGCCGCGTTTCTGCGCGCAAAGGGTTATTATCCGGAAATTATCGATTTGTTTTAAAGAACAGGCGGAAATTAACGGGTATGATTTCGCCTTTGCCTACGGTAAGCGCTGTATCCAAAGCAGAACAGCGCATCCCTGCTTGCCTCGCGCGGATGCGTGAGGCAGTGTTGTTTTTGTTCGGAACGGCTGCTTTATAAAACATTCCGCACGCGCTCTGTAGATGATATCATCAAAGAGATAACCTTTTACCGCGAAGAAAACAAGGTTAAAAAACTTTATTGTCGGTTTTCCCGGGGAAACGGAGGAAGACTGCGACGAGAGCCTGCGCTTTCTTATTGCTTCTTATCTTTCAGCCGCCAAGACACGAAGACACTAAGCTCAGCGAGAGTTATTTTCTTCGTGTCTTAGAGCCTTTGTGGCAAATAATTTTATTTCATTTTGATTTTTCATTTAATCCTTCTTTTCTGCTGTGGTTTGTTTCTTAAAGAAAGATGTAATGAGAATAAAAATTATGTTGTCCATTTTCCACCTCCGTTTAGGTTAAAATTTTCCCGCCCCGGTTGCCCAAGGCAACTGGACGGAAAATGTAAAGCATTTTCCGTATATGAAGATATCCTGCAGCTTGCTGCAGGGAGATTCATTTATTTAAAATAATGCGACAGCCCCTGCATGAGCAGGCGGATGCCGATAGCCGCGATAAAAAGGCACAGGATTTTAGAAAGTACGGTACAGGCTATTTTACCGAAAAAGCCGTATATTTTATCAATAAAGCGAAAAATCAGCCAGGTAATACCCAGAACGATAAGTATGGCCGCGGCCGCGGTAAAAAAGCCGTGCTCGGAATAAATAAACAGCACGCTCATCATTGCTCCCGGTCCGGCAAGTATCGGGCAGGCAATGGGCACGGCGCCGATATGGTGCGGGTCCTGCTGTTCTCCGGTCAATACCCCGCGTACCAGAGAGCCGAACACGAGGTGGTCTATGGCGATAATCAAAAGCAATAAGCCGCCGGCAGCCATGAGGTCGGAAAGATTTATCTGAAAGAAAAGCGTTAAAAGGCGTTCTCCGGTAATAATAAAAGCGAACAGGATAATTAAAGAGGCGATGATTCCGGTGCGGAAGGCCTTGCCTCTTTCGTTTAAGGGCATGGTTTGCGTCAGCTGCAGGAATATCGGTATGCTGCCGACGGGATTGATGATAGCGAAAAGAATAATTATTGATTTAAATAGGGCAGCCGGATTCATGTCCACTCCTTAATGAGCACGTAACTTATGGAGCGCAAGCGAACATAAGTTACCGTGCGAATTAATGTCCGAGCTGCGGAGGGGAAATGTCACCAGAGATTTCCCCGACATCCTGCAGCCGGACGCAATGAATACATAATTTATTTATGGAGGCTACTGCCAACATAAATTATCTGTGCGCCCGCCACATTTCATGTGGCGAGGTCTCGCCGCTGTTTCCCAGCGGCGGAAATTAATGTCCGAGCTGCGGAGGGGAAATGTCACCAGAGATTTTCCCGACATCCTGCAGCCGGACTTTGTTTATCAATATTATATGATTATTTAAATTATTTGTCGAGATTAAAAAAAGGCAGGCCTCAACTTGAGTTATGTTTTTGCTGAGGCCTGCGGTCAGGTTTTTATTCGAGTTAGACCGTGAACGCGGATTTGCTGGCTTGGTGGGCTTTTTTCTCAAGCCGTTTTTCTTTTAACGTCTTTAGCGGCTTCTTTTTTTCTTCTTTTTTTGTATCCCGTGGTTTGGACATATATTCCCTCCTTTGATTTGTCCGGTTAAATAAAGATTTATACATCCGCGGCCTAAATAAGAGCGCGAATGGTTGTGACCGCTTGAGTATTCCGCCATAGGAAGCTCGGGTGGGCTCCATATGTTTATACTATAGTATTATCGCTTAAATTTTTGAATTGTAAAGAGGAAAATATGTTTGAGTTTCTTTGTCCGAGCCTAAATTAATCGAGAATTTTTTTAGCCTGCGTCTTAAAGCTTCTTTATCCGTGTTTATCTGCGGTTCTTTTTCTCCTTAAGTCCATAGATTTGCGGCAGCCTTGACATTAATCCGCTCTTCAAGTTTTACGGCGCCTTGGTTACAAAAAGCCCGGCAGATTCCGCATCCATAGCATTTAAGCGGGTTGATGAGCACCTGCTTATGCGGTGTTTGCCTAATCGCGCCGAATTGACAGGCGCTCACGCATTTGCCGCAGCCCGTGCACCTCTTCGGAACGATCTGCGCTACGTATTCACCGCGGAACATAATCGGGATCGCGTGTTTAACGCTCAAGCGCATCGCTAAACAACCGGAAAGGTCGCAATTGCAAATCCCGCCGATAAACGGTGTCTGCAAAGTCCAGACAGTATGGCAAAGGCCTTCTTTTTCATGTGCGCGAAACGCGGCAATCGCCTCCTTTTTCGTGAGCGTTTCAAGGCCGGCGGTGTTAGCGCCGCCGAGAAAATCATTGCCAAGGCCGCGGAATATATCGGCGAGCATTCCGCCGTCAGGGCCTAAGCTGATTCCGTAGCAGTAGCGTTTTTCTTTGCCGAAAGAAACGTGGCGGCACAGACAGGCAACACGGACGATAGAATTGACAAAACCGAATATTCTTTCTACCTCTTCGAGCGGCACGACCTGTCCGAAATGGGTTTTTTTCATCTGCTTCGTGATAATCCAGCCGAACATTTCTTTTATAAAGCGCGGGATATTGTCGAGATAGTCTATAAGCCGCTTTTTCTTTGCCATGCCGTCAGTATCGGAAAGAAAGTTTTTAATGTATGTACGGCGCCGGATATCGCTGAGCATATCCTCGGAGTAGTTTCTGGCCTGCAAATACCACTTTTCCCCTTCGCCGTGCTTCAGGCAGAATTCACACATGCTTGATTCTCCGGATTGTTAAAACTTTTTGGCTGCGCGGTTATTGTTTTACGGCGACGCGGAACTTCCGGCCGTTGAATTCGATAACATCGCCGGAAACGATTTTTTTTCTTTTTTGGGTTTCCACCGCGTCGTTCACGCGCACGAGCCCTTCGGAAATAACAAACTTTGCTTCGCCGCCGCTTTGCGCCAGGTTCGCGAACTTGAGCAGCTTATGAAGCTCGATAGGTTCTGCCGTGATTTCCACGGCAATAATTTTTTCAAAGGCATCTTTATCCATAAGGAAATAATAACATATTTACTCCGAAGAGGGAAGAGCCGGCCCCGATTTTTAACCAATTTCCAATGCGGGTTTGGAAGGTTGGTTGGAAGGGCTGATTTGTGGCGGGATTGGCGGCGGTTTACGATTGCCTGAAGCGAATCGTTATGCTGTTTTCTTTTTAATCTTTTTTACATATTTTTGAAACAACAAAGAATTAGGTACGTTTATGAGATTTTCTTCCGCGTCTCTAATTAATGTAAAAAAAGTATTAATGGCCAAAACCTCACCTTTTATATTGTCTGGTAAAATTTCAATCTGATCATTGATTTTAAAAGGAGATGTAAAGAAAATTATTATTCCTGCTAGTATATTTCCGACAAGGCTCCAAACAGCGAAAAAAGCGACAGCTATCATTGCTAGAATTCCGGTAATACTTACCCAAAGATTTTTAATATTTACCCCCCAGATTAACACAAGAATAATAACCAATAAACTGCTGGAGCCTAAGTTAATTAATCGTCTAATTATAAAATATCTACTTTTGCTTAAATGATTTTTTTCCTGGATTTTTTTTACTTTGGCCTTAGAAAAAGCAGACAAAAAGAAAACGATGGTTAGCGATAGGATTGATAATATTAGTTTATTTAGCATAAAATTTTCCATATTTATTTCCTCCAGTATATTAGTTGCATAACACAAAAATCACTTGCCGGAGCCGACGCAATTTTGCGGCGGATACGGTCAACTGTATTGCTTTGATATCTGTTTCTGTTTTAATTTTATACCAATCAATTGCAGATGTAAATATTTCATTTGTCCTGTAGGGGTCAGGCCTGCCTGAACCTTTATAGAATAATGTTTGATATTATTTTTATCATCCCACGTT